>CAMZKF010000087.1 GCA_947311095.1 uncultured Flavobacteriales bacterium | reverse complement strand
TACCAATTTAATTTTGAAATGCGTTTAAAGAAATTGAATAGTACTCACGAACTTATTAAAATATAAAAGTGTAAGCATTTGTTGTTTTTCTTATTGATGAATGTGTTTTTGAAGAAAATAAGAAAGAAAAGGAACTATTGATAAAGTACTTCAATGTTGAATAGTTATTGTACTAGATTAATGAATTAACGAGGTTTTATGTCTTCAATATTGATAGGTATTCCTTTTTTACAAATGGGAGCAATTGGTCTAATAGGTCTGTATTTAAGCCATATTTTATAATTGTCTTGTTCTAATTCCTTAGAAATTGATTTCATCGGTTGTAAAAGTTGTCTGTTTTCTTCTAGTAAAAGCAAAAATCCACAACCTTCATCTGATTTTGAAAAGTCTTTTACAGTAGCTTTTACATATCCTTTTTTTATCATTTCTGAAGGAGAGGTTGTAGTAACATTTGAGGTGTCAGCTGTTGCTGTTGCTTTTTTATTGGTGCAAGAAAAAAACAAGAATGTGGCTAAAAATACAGTTGTCGTTAATCTCATTATTCTCCTTTTATAGCTCTAGCTGCATTCATCATTTTTTGAACACTAATTTTTCTAAAATCTCCTAAATCATTACTTTTAAAAGTGATGTAGGCTCCATTTATTTTTTTTATTACAATAAAATGATAATTAGGTAATTTTGAAATTGTTTTTTCATCCATTGTGCTACTTCCTGCGTTTAAAGAGCGTTGATACATTAAGTAATCGTCGCCTTCTTCTACGTAGTTGTAACTGTAAACGTCTTTTGTTTCGTTGTGTATTGCTTTTTCTAAAGCTATTGTTTTTTCTTCGTCGTCCCAATCTTCGATTGTAACGTTCCAGTTTTTGTCCGATCGCATTGTTACTTCCCAATATGCTTCACCTTCAGAATGTTTGATAACGGGATCTTCTGTTCCTTCTTCTTCCTCTGATATCATGTAATGTTTTTCGGGAATATAAATGATTGCTTCTAAATCGTAAGGAGACATGTCGAACTCTCTTAGGTCTTTTAAACTTATAGTGTTTTCTTTTTTTGTTTCTTCTTTTTTATGTGTTGTTGTTTCTGTTGGAACTTTAGTTTCTTCGCTTTCGCATGAGAATAAAAGAGCTGTAATTAGAATTGGGAATATTATGTTTTTCATGTTTTCTGTATTTGAATTTTCAAATATACTACAAAGACTGTAAATTTATTTGGAATATTACAAATATAAAGTAATTGTTTAAATAAAAAAACTATGAAAAAGCTTATGTTTGTATTAAATTCTTTAAAATGGCTTTAATTTAGAATAATTAGGTGTTTTGTATTAATTAAATTATGGAATTAGTTTTTATTTAAGGAATTAAAAATAAGCGGAAACCTTTGAGCTTTTATTTGTTCAAGTGATTCGAAAGGTTATTTGATAGGTTTATATAACTGAGTGTTGCGTTAGGGATAGAAGTGTTAGCTTTTTAGGCTGAAAAATATAGAATATCTTGGTTGAAAAGAGCGATTTTATGAGCTCCTTTTTAACTTAGATTTCTTTTTTTTTAGCATGGAAACTAAAAACGAATAGCCCGCTCGAACGCCCAAAATCTAACTAAACAATAGAAAGTGTTTTTATTCGCTAGAAAATATAAATTATGGAAAAAATTATTTTGAACAAAAAAAAATATTTAACGACCCTATTTACGGTTTTATTTCTGTCCCTCAAGAATTAATTTTAGCGATAATAGATCACCCTTATTTTCAAAGATTGAGAAGGATTAAACAGTTGGGGTTGTCTCATTTGGTTTATCCAGGGGCGTTACATACTCGTTACCAACATGTAATAGGGTGTACAAATTTAATGCAACAAGCGATAGAAACTTTGCAGTCTAAAGGGCATGAAATCACAGAGGAAGAGGCAAGGGGGGTAATTTTAGCTATATTGTTGCACGATATTGGGCATGGACCGTATTCTCATGCGTTGGAACATTCGCTGGCTAAGGAAGTTCATCATGAAGAGTTGTCTTTGATTTTTATGGAAAAATTAAACGCTATTTTTGACGGGAAATTAGGTACGGCAATCAAAATATTTAAAAATGAATATCCTAAAAAATTCTTGCATCAGTTGGTTTCAAGCCAGTTAGATATGGATAGACTGGATTATTTAAAAAGAGATAGCTTCTATACTGGTGTTTCGGAAGGGGTGGTAAGTAATCAACGTATAATTAAAATGCTAGATGTGGTTAACGATGAGTTGGTGATACAGGAAAAAGGAATTTATTCTATCGAAAAATTTATAGTGGCTCGACGATTGATGTATTGGCAGGTCTATTTGCACAAGACAGTTGTAAGTGCAGAGTATTTATTGGTTAATGCATTGAAAAGAGCAAAAGTGTTGGCTAGTAAAGGCGAAGAATTGTTTTGTAGTCCGTCATTTAGAATGTTTTTGTATCATGATATAACCAAGGAAGATTTTGAAAAAGAAACGGTAATTGAAGCTTTTTCTCAGCTAGATGATTATGATATTATGGGAGCCATAAAAGTTTGGGTGCATCATTCTGACAAGGTTTTGTCTTTGTTGTCGAGCATGATTGTGAATCGAAATTTACTCAAAATTGAAATGCAAAACGAACCGTTTGAAGCTCAAGAAATAGAAGGGCATAGAAAGCGAATTGTTGAAAAATTAGGTGTTTCTTATGAGGATTCTAATTATTTTGTAATTGCTAACAATATTGTAAATAATGCTTACTCGTCGGATAGTGATAAAATAAATATACTTTTTAAATCGGGAAAAGTATTGGATATAACGGAAGCGAGCGACAATTTAAATATACAAGCGCTGACCAAGTCTGTAAAAAAACATTTTTTGTGTTATCCGAGGTTTTAATTTAAAATTACCATAAATTGCTGATTAGACTAGCTAAAAAAAAACGAAGCTCAAGCCATTTTGATTTGAGTAGATTAAGAGTGTAAAGCATGAAAGAAACCAAATTCATAGAGCAAAACCAAAAGAAATGGGAAGAATTTGAGCGTCTAAACAAGCAGAAAAAAAGCGACCCAGATAAATTGAGTCGGCTTTTTGTCGAAATAACAGACGATTTAGCTTATGCCCGAACTCATTATGCTAAGAGAAGTGTTCGAGTTTATTTAAATTCGTTAGCGCAACAAGCTTTTCATTCTATTTATAAGAAAAAAAGAACACCTTTGTCTGTTTTAATTGATTTTTGGGTCAAAGATTTACCTTTGGAAATGTATCGTAGTAGAAAAGCTTTATTGACGGCTTTTTTGGTGATGATCGTAGGAATTTTGATTGGCATAGTTTCTACAATTGACGATCCCGATTTTTTGGGAGCTGTAATTGGCTATGACTATGTCGATACAACAGAAAGTAATATAAAAATGGGACGGCCTATGGATATTTATGGCGCTGGACAAGAAATGGGTTCGTTTTTAAGTATTGGACTCAATAACTTAAAGGTAGCGCTGATTACTTTTGTTTTTGGTTTGTTTTTTTCTGTAGGTTCAGGCATATTTTTGTTTTTCAACGGAATAATGGTCGGTGCTTTTCAATGGTTTTTTAAAGTTAGAGGCTTATTATTGACTTCTTTTCTTACCATTTGGATTCATGGAGCTTTTGAAATTCCGGCAATTATATTGGCAGGGGCTGCAGGTATAACTATGGGAAATGGATTAATGTTTCCCAAGACTTTAACACGATTACAATCGCTTTCTATTGCCGCTAAAAGAGGAGTTAAAATTATGATTGGAGTTATTCCTATTATTATAATAGCTGCATTTATAGAAGGTTACGCAACACGTCATACAATAGCCAATATAGGGGAGGGCGTAGGTTCGGATTGGGCAGTTTGGGTAAAATGGCTGATTATATTAATAGGTTTTTCTTTTATGGTATTGTATTTTGTCGTCTATCCATTCTTAGTAGCAAAACGGACTAATTTTGACGAAACAATTGAAGCAAAACCTCTTTTCATTAAGCCTCAAAAAATGATTTTCTACAAGGTAAGAAATTTAGGAGAGTTGTTTTCTGATTCTATTTTGGTTTTTAGTCGAAATATGATTTCAAATTTAAAACAACTTCTTTTTTTAGTGCCTATATTTTCAATAGCTACTACGTTTTATTATAGCTCAACCTTTTACGGTAGTGCAGCCTTGGATTGGTATCAGAATATGGAAATGATGTTTTCTTTTGATTACGAGCATTTTTCGTTTATTTATTTTGCAACCTTATTACTTTTAGTTAGTTTTAATGTAACAACAGCCTATTATAATTTAGATGTTTTAAGCTCAAAAAAAGAGAGAACCAAACAAGAAACAAATCGTTTTATGATTCGAAGTTATCCCAAAGTTTTGATTGTCGTTTTACTCCTGTTGGTTAGCGTAGGGTATGTTCCTGTTTTTATGTCTTTACTTTTTCTATTTGTATTACCGTTTGTACTTACTCCACTTTCGGTAAGTGTATTGTCGGATAAAAAACAAGGGCTTAGTTATGGTTTTGATTTAGCGTTAAAAAGTTGGGGCAATGGAGTTGGTTTAGCTATTTTATTTACAGGTTTAATCGCCTTATTCTTTTTAGCTGCGATGACTCCTGTTGAGTGGATTGTAGGGTGGGTACTCGATTGGTTTCTGCTTCCTTTAATGGATAATTATTTCTTAGTTAAAAATATAATACAGGCTGTTTTCTATTTTACCTTTTTTAATGTTTTAATTAATTTAATGTTTACAGCTTTTGGAATGTTATTCTATACCGTAAAAGAACAAGAAGAAGCAGTATCCTTGCGTCAGCAACTTGATTTATTTGGTAAAAAAAGTAAAATATACGAGTAAATCAGTTCTGGATTGAAATGACGGTATTCTTCTTTTTTATGCTGATGCTTATTCGATAAAAAACATTACTTTTACAAAAAAAACAGAATAATATGAAAAAAACAGTTTTTACATTTATGATTGGCGGAGCATTCTTAGCTTCAAGTTGTTCTTCAGAAACAAAGAACGAGAATCAGGAACAACACTCACAATCAGAGCAGCACGATGAAGCGCATAGCGATGAACACAAAGAGGAAGTAAAAGCAAATTTCCCAGTAGATGGATACGAGTTTTATGGAACGACAGAAGTAAAACCATCAGAAGCCATTACCGTAGAAGAAATGGTAGTTAAAGTTTCTACTGACGGAGCATTCGAAGGAAACGTTGCCGCAGTCTTAGACGGAGTATGTAAAAAACAAGGATGTTGGGTTACCATGACTAATAAAAATGGAGAATCTGTTAGAGTTCGTTTCAAAGATCATTCTTTTGGAGTGCCAACAGATACGCCCGAAGGAACAGAGGTAATTCTTAGGGGGGTAGCTACTATGGATACCACTAGCATGGATTTACAAAAACATTATTTAGACGACGCCAAAGAAGCAGGACAAGAAGTTTCACAAGAACAATACGACGCAATTACCGAAGACCTAATCGAAATTTCATTTATTTCAGACGGTATTTTGGTGAAAAAGTAAGGGGATAACTTTCTTTAGGGCGTTTAAACGGGCTATTCGCTTGTAGTTTTTGTCTCTAAAAAAAGAAAAACTAACCTAAAAAGGAGCTCATAAAATCGCTCTTTTGTAGCCAAGTTTTTCTAATTTTTTAGAGACAAAAAGCTATCGCTACTATCCCTAACGCAATCAAAATATAAGCTGCTCTTTTTTGTTGAGTATCTAATTTTAGAAAATACATTAATATATTATGAGTCAAAAAAAAATATATTTATTAGTAGGAACAAGACCTAATTTTATAAAAATTACAAGGTTTAAAGCATTGGCTAAAGATGCCGAAATTTCGATTATACACACAGGTCAACATTTTGACGACAATATGGCAAATGTGTTTTTTGACCAATTTCAACTAAAACCAGACTATTTTTTAGAAGTCGGAGGACTATCTCCAACTTCTCAAATAGGGCAAATCATATTAAAATTAGAAACTTTATTTTTAGAAATCGGTAACCCCGATTATTTAATCGTACCAGGAGATGTAAACTCTACATTGGCAGGTGCAATTGTAGCCAACAAAATGGGGGTTAAATTAGTTCATTTAGAAAGTGGATTGCGTTCTAGAGATCAATTAATGCCCGAAGAACACAACCGAATATTGACCGATTACATGTCTAATATTTGTTTTGTAACCGAACAATCGGGGCTCGATAATTTAAAAGCAGAAAAGAACTTAGCCGACATTCACTTTGTAGGAAATACAATGATAGATACTTTGGTGCATTTTGAACCTGAAATTGAAAAGTCAACTATTTTAGAAGAACTGTCGATAGAAAAAGGAGAATATATCTTAACCACTTTTCACAGACCGTCAAACGTCGATGCTAAACAGAGTTTAGAAAAAATGGTCGATTTATTAAGCTGGTTAGCGACCTACAAAACAGTAGTAATCCCAATGCACCCTCGAACATTAAAAATGCTCGAAAAATTTAATTTATTATCAATTCTAAAAACAAACAAATCAATTGTAATAACCAAACCTTTAGGTTATTTTGAATTTCAAAAACTAATTAAATATAGCTTAGTCGTCATTACCGACAGTGGAGGCATACAAGAAGAAACCACATTCCGACAGGTGCCTTGTCTTACCGTAAGAAACAATACCGAAAGACCTTCAACTATAACTGAAGGAACAAACGTATTGGTGAAATTTAAAAAAGAAGAAATAGACGTATATTTGCAACAAATTATAGTAGGGACTTACAAAAAAGGAGCAATTCCAAAATATTGGGACGGAAAAGCAACCGAAAGAATACTAGCTATTTTATGAAAAAACAGATACATTATATAACTTACAACGATATATATAATGGAGTTTATCAAAGCCAAGTCATTGATGTGGTTGATTTTTTAAATCAAAATTTTGAGGTAGAAGTTTCATTAATTTCTTTCGTTCCTGCTAGGCTTTGGTTAGCACAAAGAAAAATTATAAAAGCTAAATATCCCCAAGCAAAAGTTTTTCCTATCCTAGGTAGTGTCAGCGATTGGAAAAGAACACAATTTATATTGTCTTTTATCAATAACAAAACTATAGCAATATGTCGAGGAACTTTGGCTTTTAGGTTTGCTTTTGAAAAGTATAACAAAATCATTTATGACGGTAGAGCCGCAGTAGCCGCAGAGGTGAAAGAATACAACGTAACAGGAAGTAAAGAATTAGATGAATTGTTCATTGAAACAGAACTTTTTGCTGTTAGCAATGCCTCTTTTTTTATTAGCGTTTCGAAAAAGTTGATTTCTTATTGGCAAAATGAGTTAAAAATTAATGTTCCAGAAAATAAAACAGTTGTAATTCCTTGTACTTTGTCTAGTGTAGCCAATACGACTAAGAAGCATAGAAAGAATAATAAAATTAAAGTTGTTTATTCAGGAGGTACAGGAGCTTGGCAATCTTTTGATAAAGTTGTTTTATTGTTAGATGATTTAATGCAAAGACAGAATAATATTGAAGTCTTATTTCTGACAAAACTAAATAAAGAAATAGAGCGTTTACAGCAAAAATATCCCCGTCGTTGTGTTCAGAAATGGGTTAATCATCATGAGGTTTACAATGAATTATCGAGTTGTGATTATGGTATTTTATTACGAGAAGATAAAGTAACCAATCAAGTTGCATCTCCTGTAAAATTTGCTGAGTATTTAAATGCAGGTTTGAGTATTTTAATTTCTCCAAATATTGGTGATTTCTCTCAGTTTGTAATCGACAATGATTGTGGAATTGTGGTAGCAGAAGAAATACCAACCTTGTTAAAAATAGAACAACCAGAAAAAACTCGTTTTCAACAATTGTGTCAAAATAATTTCACAAAAGAAGTGGTAAAAGAAAGTTATGCAAAATTGATAGAGTTGAGCTAAATTTTTATTTTTCTCCAATCACTTTCAATCTCGTATTTCGTATTTATTTTTTTTAAGAAAAGAGACAACACGTCTAAGTTGTGTTTAGAAATCATTTTTGGATGGCTAATAAATTGCATGTAATTATTCTGTTCCAAATATTTCCGATATGTTTTTAGTTTATTTATAGTAAATAGTTCAATAGACACCATCTCCTTTGATAAGTCATAATTTGAAGGAGTGTTACTAAAATTTTTAAATACCGCTCCAATTCCGTTTCCTTTATTTCTTCCGTAAGGAATTTTCCAAAGTATTTTATTTATAACCTTATTGGCCAAAGTATTTTTGTTGATTAAAATGCTTGAAATTGGAAATTCATTATATTTTCCATTTTTTGATTTTATATTTACGCTTTCATCAAAACGATAAGGAGAAGCGTTAAATTCAATGTTTTGAAAATCGTAATTCAATGTATTTCCTTTTTTGTAAGCTCCACCAAGTACCGAAAAATCAGTTGTAATCTTATGTTTGTCAAACAGAGGGGCGAACAATTCAAATGGTTGAATACACCAGCCCCCCGCTCTATAAGCATCTATTTGGTAGTGTAAATTAGCGTCTTTTAAAATGTTGTTTAGGGCTTTCATAGCATTGTCAAAATGCTGGTTTTGCTCGTCTATTGTTAATGAATTGATTCTATATTTAGAACTGTTTTCTAAATTCCATTCATTTAGTTTTACATTATAGATTGCATCTATCCAGTGCGGATGTATGTGTGGGTAGATGTAATGACCTTCTTCTATTAATTTTTCTAATTGATTTTTTATAGTTAGGTAATCGGTTTTAGCTTTTGAATTTTGTTCAATAATAGCTTCTTGTCTATATAAATAAGAGCAATCAACAAAAAATAGTCCTTTTACACCGTATTGATTGAGTCGTTCAACAACTTTATTTGTAGGAACTATCATGCAGTTGTTAACACTTCCACTTTTAGCACCTAAAAATAGTTCGTAATCAAAGGTAAAAAGAACTTGTTTTTTTTTCATTTCTAAAAATCTAGGCCTCCGTTTATTTTAATATTTGTACCGGTGATGTACTCTACGTCAATCAACATTTCAATCAATCTAGCCAATTCTTTTATACTTCCCAATCTTTTCATAGGAATTGTTTTTATAATTCCATTTCTAAATTCTTCTGGAATATCGTAGGTTAATCCACCGTCAAAATAGCCCAATTGAATACTATTGCAAGTAATTCCTTTTGTTGCATTTTCTATGGCTATTGTTTTTGTTAAACTATCAATAAAACCTTTGCAACCAGCATAAATACCTGTGCTTACAACAGGGGATTGAGCAAGAATAGAAGAAACTAAAATAATTCGACCATATTTTTTAGCTCTCATATTCACCAAAGCATTACTTACAATGTTTGAAGTTCCTTTGATGTTAATGTCAATAAGACGATCTCTTTCGTTAAGATTTTCGTTAGAATATTTATGCATAAAGCTATCGTAGTTTACACCACTAAAATTTAGGACAATGTCTATTTCGTTTTCTTGAAAAAAAGCAGCAACCTCGCTGTTGTCTTTTACGTTAACGTCTTTAGAACCGAGAGGTATAATGTTGTATTTTGAATCTAGTTCTTTAGCTAATTGAGAACCTAAGCCTCCTGTTCCTCCAAATAATGCTATGTTTTTTTTCATCTTATTTTATTTTGTAAATGGTAATGTCTTGTTTATAAAGTAAATCTAAGGAATTTATTACATCTTCTGCATACATCCACCACAAAAAACCTTGTCCTATTTTTGTTTTTGTTGAAATCTGATTAGATTCAAAGTAGTTTGCAAAAAACTGCTCTATTTTTTTATCTTTTTCTATTCTCGTCTTATGAAATTCAGGATTGTGGCACTTTACGTCAATTTCTATTTCTTCGTTGTTGTAATTTTTTAGTTTAACTCTATAAGGTTTTGGTAAATATACAGAAGGAAATTGAGTTAAATTTAAATCTTCATAAGCGTGATAAAATGTTACATTAGCATAATCGATTCCTAGTCCTAAAAGTTTTCCGTTTAGTTCTAAAAAACGACCAAAAGGAGTGTCTTTTCCAAAGATAGAATTTGCCGTATGATGGCTTTGAGTAATAAATTTAGCGTGTTTTCCCCAAGCAGCAACCGAGTGTGTTGGGTGTAAACTTCTAAAAACAGAATCGTTAGTTAAAAATTTATTGGTAATCGAACCGACGGTTGAAGGAGAGGTCTTAGGGTCGAAAAGAATACGGTTCTTTAAGGTGTTTTCCATCGTCATGTCTATTGTAAATGTAGGAAATATTAAAGTCCCCTCATCAGTTAATACTTCTTTAAAAGCATCAATAATGGTTTGAGCCCCATTTTCTATATATCCCAGACCTTTTAAAGAGGAGTGAATAAATAAAATGTCGCCTTTTTTTATCCCTGCTTTTTTTATTTCCTCAATCAAACGCTCTTTAGTAAGTGCAATTGCAGTGTTTTTAAATTCTTTAAATTGTTCTTTTTTGATTTTTGTTTTGATTTTGTTTTTAATAAAATCAGGCACTATTTTTTTTATTAGTTGTAGCATTTTTTGAAGTGTATTTAAAGTAACTAAGATGTAATGTCATAAGAGTGTAATCAATTCTTGCATTCTACTTTCCATAGCCCATTCTTGTTTTTTATTTTTTATTGAGTCTTTTATTGAGTTTAGAGTCTTTGATTCTATAATTTTTAACACATTTTGTTGTAATAGCTTTTTGTTTTTATAATGACAAGCAAAGCCAAAATTATTTTGATTAACAATGTCTATTGCATCACCATTGGGGAGTGCTCCAATTATTGGAATTCCAACATTTATATATTCGTAAATTTTAGAGGGGACACAGGCAGCGAGATAATCATCTGCTAAACTCACAAACCCAATGTCGGCTTCATTTGATAAGAAATGTAAAAACTTTGAATATTTCATTGATGGAAGAAATAAACAGTCGTCTTTATATTCGTTTAGCGGTTCATAGTTTTGATGATTTCCGATATAAATAACTTTAACTTGAGGTATGTCTTTTACTGCTTGGATTAATATTTCAGGACTCTGTAATTTATTAAAAGCTCCTCCATATATAATTGTTGTTTTTGATGATCTTGTTTTGTTTATGGATTTTAGATCTTTAATAAAACCGAAATAAATGGTTCGTAAATCAATTTTAGATAAAAAAGGGTTTTTGTTTAAAAGTGAATGCTTGTTTACATCTGAAGAAGTGATAAGTAAATCAATATTATTTAAATATTTACTTTCAATTTTATCTTTGTTGGTTTTTCCGTCATGATTATTTGCGTACAAACCGTTAACTGTTGTATTTACGATTGGATCGTGATAATTCATTACGAATTTGCACCCCGTTTTTTCTTTTAATAAACTACCGATTTTTAAGCCTCCCATTTCTCCTCCGGTAGTAGCAAAAACAATATCATTTTTCGATATAATATTAGAAAGGTATTTCACTGTGCTTTTTACCCATTTATCTAAATAACTTTCAATAATATTTTGTTTGAGAAAAAAATATGTCAATCGCTCATTTATTTTATATGGGGTTAAAATTATATCGTCATTAATTTCTACTTTATTCTTCCCGTAATTAGGTAGTACAACTATGACCTTAAAACCATTTTTACGTAAAAATTCTACTTGAGCCTTTCTAATTAAAGCTCCTCCTCCTGTATCGTAATAATCAGGGTAAGATCTAGAGATGTAATATATGGTTTTCAATTTAAAATATTTTTTAATAGGGTTAAAATTTGCTTTGAAGTATCTCCGTTTCCATAAGGGTTTTTAGTCGCAGACATTTTTAAATACAGTTTTTGATTTGTTATTAACGAATCAAAAGCATTTATTATTTTAGTTTTGTTAGTTCCTGTTAAAATAGCTGTACCTGCTTCAATACCTTCCGTTCTTTCAGTAACTTCTCTTACTACTATTAAGGGTTTTCCTAGGCTGGGAGCTTCTTCTTGTATTCCTCCAGAATCGGTAATTATTAAATAAGATTTATTCATTAACCAGATTAACTCTGCATAGTTTAAGGGTTTTATGAGTTTTATATTAGAAATATTGTCTAATGTTTTGAAAACAATATCTTGAACAATAGGATTTAAGTGTACAGGAAAAACAAATATTGTATTGGGGTATTCAAAAGCTAAATCTTTAATTGTGCTGCAAATTTCTTCGAAAGGAGCACCAAAACTTTCTCTTCGATGTGCTGTAACCAAAACAGTTTTATCATAACTTTTTAAATAATTATACTTTTCTTCGTATGTGGTATTTAAAGAAGAATTACTTATTTTATCTAAAGCACTTAATAAAGCATCAATAACAGTGTTTCCTACTTCAAAAACATTGTTGGTTATCTGTTCTGAGTTTAAATTTTTTGTAGCTATTTCTGTTGGTGTAAAATGATAGTCTGCAATAGAACCTATTAGTTTTCTGTTTCCCTCTTCGGGAAAAGGAGATTGTAAATCAAAGCTTCTAAGCCCTGCTTCTAAATGAGCGACTTTT
>CAMZKF010000086.1 GCA_947311095.1 uncultured Flavobacteriales bacterium | reverse complement strand
GACTGTACTGGACACGGAGTTCCAGGAGCAATGATAAGTGTAGTTTGCTCCAATGCTTTAGACCGAGCTTTAAACGAATTTAAACTAACTTCCCCAACTACTATTTTAAGCAAATCAAAAGAGATTATAACAGACACTCTCTCTAAGAATGGACCAGGCTTAAAAGACGGCATGGATATTATATTGTGTACTTTTAATGGTCATAAAGTTTATTTTTCAGGAGCTTACAACCCTTTATGGCTCATTAGAAAAAACAAAAACATAACCCCATTTCAAAAAGAAAACTGTAACCTTTTGACTAAGCCCAACAGTGATTTAACACTAGTAGAATACAGAAGCACAAGACGAAACGTTGGTTTCAGCTATGACTTAGAAGATGTTCCTTTTGTTGAATACAGTTTAGAATTACTTCCTGAAGACAGCCTATACATGTTTACCGATGGATATCCTGATCAATTTGGAGGAAAAAACACTAAAAAGTTTAAACACCTAAGCTTCAAAAAACTACTACTTTCTGTTAACCACCTTCCTATGGAAGAACAGAAAATAATTATAAATGAAACTTTTGAGCAATGGAAAGGGAATTTATTTCAAGTCGATGACGTTTGCGTATTGGGCTTGAGACCTTAGATGCAATTATTAGATTGATACATCTAATCTCTGTTTTTTTTTGTTCCCCCCCTCATATCAAAAGCATATTCTTATATTTGTAAAAAAAGAAACAAAAATGCCATTCAAAAAACTAACACCTTCGTTATTAGAAACACTTGCCAAACTAAATTTTGAAGAACCAACCCCTTTTCAAGACAAAATAATTCCTAAAATAAAAAGTGGGGCGAATGTTTTTGGCATTGCTGCAACAGACAGTGGCAAAACAACAGCTTTAATTATTAGCGTATTACAAAAACTAAAAAATATTCCAGAAGGAGACAATCCCAGAGCTATTGTATTTGTTAAAGATAAAAATGCAGCTTTAGAATTAGAAGACAAATTCAAAAAATTCACTAAATATTCGGGCATAAGAACCTATTCGGTTGTAGAAGAACACCACATTTACAATCAAAAAGATATGATTTACATTGGGACAGACATTGTTATTGCAACTCCTAAAAGATTAAACAAACTCTATTTTCAAAATGGAATAAACCTAAACCAACTTGAACTAATAGTTATCGAAGATGCCAATTTTCTAAATGGAAAAGATTTATTAACCGACATCAATAGAGTTTCTGAAAGTATAAAAAAACTACAACATGTTGTTTTTGCAACACACTTTGGAACTAAAGTAGAACAGATGAAAAATTTATTTATGCAAAACTCCATAACAATAAAAACTTAAAACCGATTAGATTTTTACTTTCCCTTTTTTATTTAAAATTAACATAAAAAAGTTCTACAAAAGAATGAAAACTAAAAACCTCAATAAAAATAATTAATATTACCTTTATCAAAAAATAACAACCATCCAATGAAACTACTTTTTTCTATTCTATCGTTTATCCTATTACTTCAAACCTCTTGCTCGGCTCAAAAAGGATATTGGCAACAGCACGTTGACTACAAAATGGAAATTGATATGAACGCAAAAACGCATCAATTTACAGGTGAGCAAGAATTAGTTTACACCAATAACTCGCCCGACGACTTAAATAAAGTTTACTACCATTTATATTACAATGCTTTTCAACCAGGTTCTATGATGGATGTTCGTTCGAGAACCATAGCCGACCCAGACCCTAGGGTGGACGACCGAATTTTTCACTTACAAGACGACGAAATTGGTTATCACAAAATAAACTCATTGACACAAAACGGAACAGCACTTAACTATAAAATTGTTGGAACTATTTTAGAAGTAGAATTAGCAGAACCTATAAAAGCAGGAAAAAAAGCCACTTTTAAAATGTCTTTTAACAGTCAAGTTCCAAAGCAAATCAGAAGAACAGGAAGAGACAATCAAGAAGGGGTTGATTATTCAATGACACAATGGTACCCAAAAATGTGTGAATACGACAAAGACGGATGGCATGCCAACCCTTATATTGGAAGAGAATTTCACGGTGTTTGGGGCGATTTTGATGTAAAAATAACCATTGATAAAAACTATCTTATAGGAGGAACAGGATACGTAAAAAACCCACAAGAAGTAGGCAAAGGCTATGAAGACAAAAACAAGAAAATGAAAACTCAAAAAGGAGAATCAGATAAGTTAACGTGGCATTTTGTAGCCCCAATGGTTCACGATTTTGCATGGGCAGCCGACCCAAACTTTACACAAGACACCACCTTGTTAGACAATGGAACTTTACTTCGTTTTATTTACATCAAAGACACTTTAGTTGACCGATGGAATAACTTAAAACCAAAAGCAAAAAAAAGTTTTGAATTTATAAACAAGAACTTTGGAGAATACCCTTACAAACAATACTCGGTAATACAAGGCGGAGACGGAGGAATGGAATACCCAATGTGCACACTAATTACCTCTCATAGTTCGTTAAACAGTTTGATTAGCGTTACCGTACACGAATCTATCCACAGTTGGTTTCAAGGGCTACTAGCCACTAACGAAAGCAAATACCCATGGATGGACGAAGGCTTTACCACCTTTGCTCAATACAAAGCCATGGATTATTTAAACAACGGAGGAAGTATCAATCCACTATCAAGACAATACGGAGGATACAAAAGAGTCGTAGCCGCCAAAAGACAAGAACCCTTAACTACTCATGCTGACTTTTACAAAAGCAACGGAGTATATGGAAGCAACGCCTACTCAAAAGGAGCTATTTTGGTAATGCAATTAGGAGCTGTAATAGGAGAAGATGCTTTGATGAGAGGTATGAAAACTTATTTTGACGAGTGGCATTTCAAACATCCAACACCACAAGACTTTAAACGAGTAATGGAAAAAACTGCCGACATGGAACTAGATTGGTATTTTGAACAATTTGTAGAAACTACTAATACCATTGATTACAGCATCGAATCGGTTGAAGAAAAAGAAGGAAAAACAAATGTAACTTTAGCTCGTAAAGGCGACATGCCAATGCCCTTAGACGTAGTGGTTAAGTTTAAAGACGGTAGCTTGAAATGGTACTATATCCCTATGCGAATTATGAGAAACAACAAAGGAAAAGACATTTACGAAATAGAGCGAATAAACAAAGAAGCTTGGCCTTGGGTTTATCCAGAATACGAATTTATAATTGACGCACCAAAAAGTGACATTGAAGCCATAGAAATAGACCCTTCTACTAGAATGGCAGACGTGAATTTAGAAAACAATTACTATCCAAAAGCAAAAAGTGAAAACACCATTAAATTTATAGGAGAATAAACAAACTATTTTTGAGGGTGTGCCCTTGCAGGTCAGGCTATCCGCACTCGCTTTTTTTTGAAAAAAAACAAAAAAAGAGCTCAAACAAATGCTACTATCCTTCACACAAAAGAAATAAACATTGACAAACGACAGTTCTTATACCGATTGAATTACAATAAAAAATAAGACCAAATAAAACTATTTATTGGTTACATTTAATAATTTAATTCATATTATTAATTACATTTTTCACTATTGCACCATACTTTTTTTTGAATCATAGCTACAGCTATGATTCAAAAAAAAAATAAAACAATCATAACTACTTAAACAATATGAAAAACATATTTATATTCGTTTTAACAATTGTTTTAATCTTCCCAAGTCTCAATTCTTGCAAACAAGAAACAATTGAAGACGCAAAAAAACTATCACTTCAAAACGATTTTAAAACCATTACCCGAAATACAAATTTAGAAAATTATCAAATCAAAGTTCCAAAATACATGGAACCTACCAAAATTCTAAATCCAGAAGCAGACTTTCAATTCTTACACCTCTACAACGAAGAATACATCATTATTATAAGTGAATCCAAAAATGCTTTTAAACAAATGATCGCCCAATACAATGAATTTAAAAACGAAAAAAAACTACTGAATCAATATGCTCGTTTTCAAACCCTATTTTTAACTCAAAAAATGGATATACTAAACAAATCAGCGTTAAAAAAAGAAAAAATAAATAACCTCAACTCACTACATTTAGAATTATTAGCCAAACTAGAACAAATAGACGAAAACATTTTTTATTCAATCAATTATATTGAAGGAAAAGAAAATTTTTACTTTGTAATGGCATGGACATTAGAAAGTAAAAAAGACGTTTTTAAAGAAAAGTATAAAAAGATTATTAGTAGTTTTAAGATTCTCGTTTTAAAAGATTAAATCAGATACTAAAACCTATTATAAAAACACCATGAAATTAAAAAAAAGAGATAAAATAGCTATTATATCAACTGCTCGAAAAATAAGTATTGAAGAATTAGAATACGCTAAAACTATTTTCAAGAACTGGGAATTAAATCCTATTGAAAGTCCTAATTTAAGAACAGAATACCATCAATTTTGTGGAACAGATAGGCAACGAACCGAAGACTTACAATGGGCATTAGACAATGACGATATTAAAGCTATAATTTGCTTTAGAGGAGGATACGGAACTGTTCGTATTTTAGACAACATAGACTTAACTAACTTTAAGAAAAACCCTAAATGGATTGTTGGGTATAGCGACGTAACAGCTTTGCACAACTTTATTAATGTAAACACAAGCGTTCCTACACTTCATGCTACAATGCCTATTAACTTTAAAGAAAACACAAAAGAAGCTTTAGAAACATTGAAAAATTCGCTATTTGAAAAACCTTACCAAATAAAAACAGCCTTTCACCCAAAAAACAAATTAGGAAGTGTAACAGGTGAGATTATAGGAGGTAATTTATCGATGTTATATAGCTTATCGGGAACTAAATTTGACATTGACACTACCGACAAAATTCTTTTTATAGAAGACTTAGACGAATACCTTTACCACATAGACCGCATGATGTGGAATTTGAAACTCTCTGGAAAATTAGCGAATTTAAAAGCTTTAATTGTGGGCGGACTGACGAGTATGCACGACAATACCATTCCATTTGGCAAAAACGCTTTAGAAATTATAGAAGACACTACAAAAGAATACCACTACCCTATTTGCTACAACTTTCCAGCAGGTCATTTAGACGACAATAGAGCTTTAATTTTGAATAGAGATTGTGAATTGGTTATTGATGAAAGTGGGACTACTTTGAGTTTTTAATAAGTTCTTTTATCTCCTTTAATTCTTTTTTCAACAAATCATTTTCAGCTTTTAATTCTTTTACCGCATTAATTAGCATGTAAGTCATTGCTCCATTATCTACCCCTAGATACTTTTCTTTAGTTCCATCACTGTTATAAGTCCATTCATTTACCATGTATGGAGCTACTTTTTGTAACTCTTGTGCTATAACTCCTACACCTGTATCTTCAGGCATTCCAGCTTCTCCAGTGTAAGTAAACCAAACTGGGTTTATTTTTAAAATATCGTCTAACCCCCCATGATAGGTTTTTATATTTGTTTTTAGCCTTTTATCAGAAGCAACAGTCCACGCACCAGAAGTTGGTTTTGCGGCACTATTTGTAGCTAAATGTAATAAATATGATGGAGCTGACACTTTTATTCCTACATTCCCATTATTTTCCATTGTAAAAGTATAAACACCTCCATTTGCGGTGCTCCAATTACCATTATCATTCATTGCTCCTATAACAAAACGACCGTCATAAGATTGTAAGCCAAAACTTCGACCATCAGTTACCCCATAATCATTATCATAAAATTGAACTAAAGGCCAAGGACTATCCAATAAAAAATTACTTCCTTGAGTATCCTGAATATGTAGATTGTAACTAGGGTTCGTTGTTCCTATCCCCACTTTTCCTCCAAAACAAGAATTTCCACTTTCGACCCACAAAGCCATATTATCCGTTACTGTTATATTCGCTCCAATAGAAGGAGCGTTATCAACTTTAAACGTAGCAACTTTGTCTAACGCTGTTGTCGCAGTAGCTGTTAAGCTAGCCCCAACAAAATGATCCAAATAAAATTCTGTAGTAGTACCTGTAAT
>CAMZKF010000085.1 GCA_947311095.1 uncultured Flavobacteriales bacterium | reverse complement strand
TTTCTTTTAATTCACTAGGAATCCGATCTAATTTATGAAGGTTTTTTAATACAAAAAGCCATTTTTCAAATCGAGTCTTTAATTCATTTGCCTTTTTATTAAATTTAGGCATTTCTAAATAAATAAACGTTAGTTTATCATAAAACACTTTTTTAGTTTCGATATCGGTTAGTTTTATATCGTATCTATATTTATTAGGTTCATTTTTATCTTCGTCAAATACAAAATCAAGAATAGCTATTGTGTATATTTTTTTTAGTTCAAAATTCCAACCACTTCCCGTTTTAGCTTGTTCTCTAATTGGAAAAGTAGAATAATAGATACTTCGGTCTTTAAAGAACTTTTGCTTTGTTTTTTGAAGTTCAACAATAAATTTTTCTCCTTTCTCATTCGTACAATATAAATCAAAAATAGCTTTTCGATTAAGCTCGGTAGCTCCTAAGTTTTCGTTTTTTAAATATGTAAGTTGCGTTATTTTCCCTTGTTCTTCTACCAATAACTCATTTAAAAAATCAAGCAACAAATCTTTATTGGGTTCTTCTCCAAACAAACGTTTAAATCCGTAATCGGTAAATGGATTTACATATTTTTCTTTAAAGTCTGACATTGTATTTGCTCTTTTCAAACAAAGATACTAATTTTCAGAATTTAGCTTATCATTATTCGGTGATATTTTATGAATTAGAGCTTATTAATATGTTTAGTTTTTTTAATTTCCAATAAACCAACAATACAAATACTACATTCATTACTATTAGAATAAATGAGGGAAATAGCAATTGGCTAAACGCTCCATGCTTCAAAAATACGGTGTAAAATAATTCTATGCACCGATGAAGGGGAGAAATATTTGCCAAAAGTTTTAACAACGGAGGCATGATAAAGCTCGGAACCCAAATCCCTCCTATTGCCGAAAAAATAATAATGCTCATTGCTCCAAATCCTGTTGCTTGTTCTACTGTCTTGCTATAAACTCCAATTAGCAATGAATAATTTACGGCTGTAATTCCTGTCAACATTACAATCCATAAAAAGCTCCATACATTGCTAGGAAAATATAAGGTTGGCAAGTCTATGTATTGAAATAAAAATCGACTTATCGAAAAAATAAGTGCAATTTGAAATAGAGAGACCATAAAAAATAAGATTGCTTTTCCTGCTAGTAAATACCAAATACTACTCGGCATTGTTAAAACTCGATCAAAACTTCCATTCACTTTTTCTTTTACCAAATTACCAGCTAAAGAAACAACCATAAAAAACACAGCAAAAATCGACCACGCAGGCACATTATGCTGACTAGCGTTGGGAATTGTTGTATCTTCTCCATTAAAACTAGATTTTTGCATTACTACTTCATTTTCTTTTTGTTCTTCGGTCAAGTCAAAAGCTCCTTCTCCTAATTCCAATTCGTTCGAAAGTTTTTTTAGTAAAAACCCTGTACTTACTTTTTTATTTAAAGTAAAAATCATTTGTTCCACCGACTGTGCGTAATTTCCTTGTATAATGGGATTGTAAATCAACCTAATTGATGCTTTTTTATTGTCTATTACTTGTTCAATAGGTTTTTGCTCTAAAATTCCCATTGCAAATTTTAATTTATCAACCTTAAAATTTGCTTTTCGTTTTAGTTCTTGGGTATATTTACGGTCTATATATAAGCCAAAAGGAACATCGCTTTCGCTAATTTTTAAATTCAATTGTTCGAAGGTGTATTTTTTTTCTTGTATTTTGAACAAATGGCTTTTATTCACCGCCTCTAAAAACTCACGACTCAAAGGATCTTCATCCTCATTCACAATCACCAATTCTATTTGATTATTGTTTACTATATTAAAAGCGCTATTTTGAATCGAAGTAATTATTACAACGAGTAAAACAGGCAATAAAATCATCATAGATAATCCAACCTTGTCGTTTACAAGCAACAGAAGCTCTTTGTATATTCCTACCTTTAACTTTTTCATTACAATGCCAATAAAATAGATTCCAAATCTTTTTTGTTCTGATGCTTTAGCACTTCATTCAAATTACCTGTAACAATATTTTCACCATCGTTGAGCAGTGTGAAATTTTCGCAAAAGCTCTGACTTTCATTCATTTGATGAGAAGTATAAATAATAGTCACTCCATCGTTATGTAAAGTATTCAAATGTTTCAATATTTCATTTTTACTGTGCACATCAATTCCTACAATGGGTTCATCTAAAACTAAAACACGGGGATTATGCAACAGTCCCAATATTAAGTTAAGTTTCCTTTTCATACCTCCCGAAAAAGTTTTTACTTTCTTTTTTTGATGATTTTCTAATCCAAAAAGTGGAATAAGTTCTTCATAACGCTTCTTAATTTCTAGACGAGTAAGGTTAAACATTGCTCCAAAATATTTTACATTTTGCCAAATCGTTAATTCTTCATAAAAAGCAAAGTTTTGAGGCACGTATCCAATCGCTGTTTTTACCTCTATTCTATTTGTTAATATTCTAGTATTTTCATAAAACTTTACTTCACCTTGAGTTGGTTGCATTACATTACAAATAATTTTTATTAACGTAGATTTTCCTGCTCCATTAGCCCCAAATATTCCATGTTTTGTCCCCTCCTCTATTTCCAATGATAAATTAGACAAACTATTAATAGTCGCCCCTTTGTATTGATGCGTTATATTTTGAATAGAAATTCTCATTTACACAAAACTTAAATTCCCTATTTTCTTAAACGTAGCTCTTTCCAATGCCTCTATTTCTTTTAAGCGTTCGCTAATTTCTAAAAAATCCGATTGTTCTGTTTTTCGTCCTTTTAATACCTGTGCCATTGCTACAGCTGTATTTCTCCACAAATCGCCCGATTTGGTAAAATCATTTGACAAATCTAATAACGCATCATCGGGAATATAAGCATGAGCTTCTTCTAAAAAGGCAGCATAAATATACCGAAAACCTCCACCTCCTGTACCTATTTCTTCTTGCATTCTAATTATTTGACCTAAATATAAGCCTGCTTTTCTCACTCCTAATTTTGCTCTCCATTTTGTAATTTGTTTAGCGGTATAACCAATACCAGAAAGCCCCACAAACGCTACAGGAGATTTATACATGAATTTATAATTTTTCTTAATTCCTTTTTTTATTGCCTGAGAAATATCTACTTGAGCTATCACTTTTTTTTGAGGTAAATATAAATGTCCTTTGGGAGCTAAAGGTCCTTTAGCAAAACGAACCAATTGGAGTTCTGCTCTAGTCAAAACTGTTTTAACTTCCATTGTAGGGTCGCTAATCAAATAATCATCGCCTTTTTTACCATACACAATAATGTTATGAGCATTAAAATGAAAACGATATTCTGGTGCAAAATAAGGTAAATTATAAACTCCAACTTGACATCCCGTAGCTCTTCCCTCTTCTAGTAATTCATCTAAATAATCCATTGCTTTTTCTTCGGAGTTAAATTTTTTACTAACAATGGGAACGTTTAACAATTTGCTTGTTCGCTTAAAAATTACACCAGGAAAAGACCGATAGGAAATAGCAGGACCTCCATTTATTTTTAAAAACGGAATATGAATGTAAAACAAACCTGAGCCTATACCAAAAGCCAATGGTTCTGTAATGCCTTTAACTCCGTAGAAGTTCATTAAATTTGACGTAACTCCGTTTTCACAATGAGCACTTTGTATGTGTTTAAATTCTTTCAATTATTTTGGATTTTTTAATTCTGCTACACTTACGTTAAATACACTTGCATATTTTTTTAATCGAGCTTCGTTTAGTTTTGAAAATACAGATGGTTTAAAATGACGTTTTATGGTTATTTTCCAAAATCCTGTATAAGCAGATAGAATTTGTAAATCCATTAAGCTCTTAATCATGTAATATTTTATAGGACTAGAAATACCTGTTTTTACTTCTTCCAAAGCTATTTGTTTTTGTTTTTCAATGTCGTTCCAAGTTTCATCTAGTGCTGTTTTTTTTACATTCCAACCCTTACTTTTTGTTGTGGTGTAACGTCCATTTTCGTCTTTTGCATAGCACAACTCGTTGGTAAAATCTTTTAAAGCACTTTCATCTTGAGGGACATCTTCTATTTTCATTGACTTAGTATTAAAACCTTTTACACTACTTTTAACAAACAAAAAACATAGGAAAACCTAGAACTTTCTGGCACTGCCAATAAAATGGTATTCCCTTTTTCTAATCGGTTTGACTTAAACAATTCATCGACCATTAAATAAATAGATGCCGAGCCTACATTTCCTTTGGTGGCTAAGTTGGTAAACCAATTTTCTTTTGGAATTACAATCCCATTACTTTTCAAAACCTCATCAATTTTATCTTCAAAATAAAAACTAGACAAATGTGGTAAAAAATAATCTACAGAAGATGCATCAAAGCTGTACTTATTACAAATTTCGGCTAATTTATCAAATCCTAAATGTACAATTTTTTTCCCTAATAATTTAGTATCTTGTTTGATTGTGAAAATTGATTTTTCTATTATTTCTTCTGCTTTATACTCTTTATAACTGCGTAGTTTATCATTTTCTACATCAGCTCCCATATACATGCAGACAGGGGTTTCATTGGCATAAGAAATAGCTTCTATCCATTCTATTTTTAGAGATAATCCTTCTTTATTGGGTTTATTCTTTAGTAGAAAGGCACTTGCTCCATCTGAAAGCATCCATCTTAAAAAATCTTTTTCAAAAGCTAGTATCGGCTTTTCTTCTATTTTTGATAAATGCTCCAATTCTTCTTCGTAATTCTCTGACCTGAGTGTTTTTGCTAATCTTTCCGACCCCGCTGTGACAGCGACCGATTTATCTCCCATTTTGATTGCCATATACGCATATTTTAATGCGTGCATTCCTGAGCAACAAACTCCAGCAGGAGAAACCACTTCTATGGGAGGTAATTCTGACAATTCTCCGTGCACCATAACTGAATGACTTGGCATAAATTGGTCTGGCGAAGAAGTTCCACATGCTAATAATTCTATATTTTGAGTTAAAGAAGGTTCTTCTTTTATCATTTTACGAATTGCTAGACTTACCATTTCAGCATTAGTATGTGTCGATTTTCCTTTTTTGTCAATTGCGTAATACCTTTGCTTTATTTTATTGTTTCTCAATATGAGCGCTTTGGTTCTCGAAGCATTACCACCTATAAAACCTAGGTAAGCTTCTATTTCATCGTTACCAACTACTTTATTAGGTAAAAATGAACTTGTATTGACGATATAAACTTCTTCTTTTTTCACAGCTACACAATTATACGGATAATATTTTTATTTTTTCTTCTTTTTCTTTATTTAATAAAAAAGGACGAAATATAATGGCGTAAATTGTTAATACAATAGGCGAAACAATAAACAATGCAAAGATTAGATAAAAACGATAAAAATACAACCATTGTTTTCGTTTCTGAGGAGTTTTCCCCTTCCTTTCAATCAACTTTGCCCAAAATGTAAAGAGTTTTTTTGCTCTTGCTTCTATAAAAACAATACTCCATTTCACGTCTATTTTGTGGGTATTTAATATTGCTCCTTGAAGCTCTTTTATATTTCCTTTTAAATAATCAGCTATTATTACCCCAAAAATAGAACTTTCCTTTATATCTTCTTCACTTACACCAGGCAACGGAACAATGCCCCATTTCTTGGTTTTATTTCCTGTAAACATCCAATGCATGATACTAATGGCGCTTAACAAATTTTGACTTTTATCGTAAAAAGGAATGTTTCCGATTATTTTACCTCCTACTTCTTCTATTTTTATCTGAACTTCTTTTTGAGAATTAATCCACATATTTCTTCCGCCAATGACAGTTACAACTGGAGTATCTTTTAAAACGGCTTTAAATTTAGAATTTTTTAATAATCCCATAGTGGGAATACTAGGACTCAAAAACCAAGGTTGATAACCTAACAAAATTAAATCGTATTTTGTGTCTTTCAATTCGTAAGCTGTAATTTCGCAACCTCTATTGAGTACACAGTCAGGCATTACGTCAAAAAACACTTCTTTTGACCAAGGAAAAGGATATTTTTTTTGAGGAGTGTAAACAATGTGCTCTACGGAAATTTGCTCATCTTCCATTTGCTTTGTAATATTATTCATTAGTTGGGTCAATTGTCCCGATTGTGAATAATGAATTGCCAATACTTTCATTCCTTTTATATGTTTAATTTATAGCGTTCGTTTTTTGTATTGAAATTTACAATTATTAATTTTAAACGTTCTTGTACTTTTCCTTCTTCTATCTTTTTTTTGTCTTCTGTTGTATTCTTATTGTAGTTTAAAAACTTTGGAGATTTCACTTGTATTATATACCTCAAAAATCTATATTCTAAATTATTGGGTGATTTTTCTATGGCGTTATCTAATAAAATAACCCCTTCTTTAAAAACCTTTAATTTAGTTTTAGGTTGTTTCAATTTAGATGCTTTTCTTGCTAATAAAGCACCTTTGTAAACTTGCTGTGCTTTTTGAGAAGTTAATTGCTGTAATTTTGATTCAATTTCTACTACACTTCCTTTTTCTAACAAGGCATAAACTTCTTGATCTTGAGCCAATGAGCTAAGAACTAAAAAAGTAAAAATAACAAATAACAATCTTTTCATTTGAAATGGATTAAATAATAGCGGTAATTTACCTTCTTACACCAATTTAACATTGAAATACACCTAATAAATAGTTTCTTTTTTCACTTCCTTTCTTCAAAAAATAAATTCATAACTATGGCTATGAATGGATTTTTATTCATCAATAAGTAAAAAAATAAATCTATTTCTTTCAGCGTATTTCAAAATTAAATTGGTATTAATTTTTTTTGATGGATAAAATAATTATTCTTAATCTGACGGCAATAGTTCTAATAGCTATTAAACTATTTATTTGATGTATTTCAATATTCAATTGATATAATACTTTATCTACTCCAACAAAAAATTATTTTGGTTGGAGTAGATAATTGTTTTCATATTTCTCTTATTGTCTTTTGCGTTAGGGATAGAAGTGGTAGCTTTTTGATTTTTTTTAGTCGTAAAACTTGACTAAAAAGAGCGATTTCATGAGCTCCTTTTGAGGCTTAGTTTACGCTAAAAACAAACAAAAACTACAAACGGATAGCCCGTTTAAACGCCCTAAAAACACCTATTAATTTTCAAAAAGCCATTCTCCCCCTCAAAACTAGGGGTAAAACTAGTATGCTTTTGCAAATAAAACCAACTGTTTAGACGGTTTGCCTGTAAAGACACATTTACCTTCCTCTTCGACAGAGTCGTAAGGGATACATCTGATTGTAGCTTTGGTTTCTTCTTTAATTTTTTGTTCGGTTTCGGCTGTTCCGTCCCAATGCGCTAAAATAAGACCTCCTTTATTTTCTAAAACCTCTTTAAACTCGTCCCAATTTGAAACGGTTGTTGTATTTTCGGTTTTAAAACTATTGGCTTTATGGAGTAAGTTTGTTTGTATTTCGTCCAACAATGCTTTAATTTTTGGTGCTAAATCTTTTTGTTCATAACCTTTTTTCTCCAAAGTATCTCTACGAGCGACCTCTACCGTACCATTTTCTAAATCTCGGGGTCCTATTGCGATTCTTACAGGCACTCCCTTCATTTCGTATTCGGCAAATTTCCAACCTGGTTTGCGTTGTGTGTCATCGTCAAATTTAACAATAACTCCTAGCTCTTTTAATTCAGCTTTAATTTTGAAGGCTACTTCTGAAATTTTAGCTAATTGCTCTTCTCCTTTATATATAGGAACAATTGCAACGTGTATAGGAGCTAATTTAGGAGGTAAAACCAATCCTAAATCGTCGCTATGTGTAAGAATTAAAGCTCCCATCAAACGGGTAGAAACGCCCCAAGAACTTGCCCAAACATATTCTTGT
>CAMZKF010000084.1 GCA_947311095.1 uncultured Flavobacteriales bacterium | reverse complement strand
TTTTATTTAAATATTCTTTTGAGGTTATTGGACTTTCGGTTTCTCCAATGTTAAATTGATTGTCTATTATCGAGAGATTGACCGTTTGTTCTAATTTTTCATAAGCTAAATAATTGGCATAAGTTAAATCTTGACCTCCCCCAATTGTGATTACAAATATGTTTTTTTAATTAATTCTTGTATCACTTCACTTACAGCATAGAAAGTATCTTCTTTTGTTGCTCCCGCTTCAATGTTTCCTAAATCTACAATTCTTAAAGGTGTATTGTGATAATAAAGTTCATAAAATTCTCGTCTTACTTCATCGGGAGACAAAGCACACCCTTTGTTGTTTTTTGAACCTCTCGCTTCATTTACTCCTATGATAGCAATTTGTGCTTCATCTATTACAGGGAATCCATTCTCGTCATTAAAAGAGGTGAAATAGCCCAGTGTATCTTTTTTAAATTCGGGAGGAGTTAAAGGTTTAAAGTAAATACTAATGTCCATAATGCTTCTTGTAATGGAGTCCTATTTAAAATAAGTAGAACTACAATAAACTACTTTTTCTTAGTGGTCGTTTTTTTCTTAGTTGTAGCTTTCTTTTTCGGAGCAGCTTTTTTTCTAGTCTTCTTTTTCGGAGCGTTTTCTTCTATTATAGCTTTTACCTGTTCCAATGTTAAGGCTTTTGCATCAGTAGTTTTAGGCATCTCTATTTTCACTTTTCCTTTCAGAATGTTAAACCTTCCCCATCTTGCTTTTTCAACTCTAATACCTTCGTCTTCCCAATTGTGAATGACTTTGTCTATCTCTTTTTGTTTCTTTATTTCAATTAATTCGACAATATCTTTGTCTGTTAAATTGTCAAAATCGTATTTTTTATTGACGTTAATAAACATTCCATTCCATTTTATAAATGGACCAAAACGACCTGTTCCTTTTTGTACAGGTAAACCTTCGTATTCGTAAATTGGAGCATCGGCTTTTTGCTTTTCAACAATTAGTTCAATGGCTTTGTCTAAATTTACGTCAAGTGGATTTTCTCCTTTAGGTAAAGATACGTAAGCTGTTCCAAATTTAACATAAGGTCCAAACCTTCCGTTAGAAACAACAACCGATTCGCCTTCATAAGTACCTAAATCTTTAGGTAATAAAAATAAATCTAAAGCTTCTTCCAATGTAATTGATGATAATGATTGATTTCGCTGTAAACTAGCATATTTTTTTTCTTCATCATCCGCACTTCCTATTTGAGCCATCGGCCCAAATTTTCCTAAACGAACACTTATTGGTTTTCCTGAAGCAGGGTCTGTTCCCAAAATTCTTTCTCCACTTGCTCTTTCAGAATGTTCTAAAGTGTGTTCTATCGTTTTGTGAAAAGGTTTGTAAAATTGTTCTAACATTTTAGTCCACTCTAGCAATCCTTGGGCTATTTCGTCAAATTCTCCTTCTACTTTTGCCGTAAAATTATAATCTAATACGTTTTCAAAATGCTCAATTAAAAAGTCATTAACTACAAAACCTATGTCAGTTGGCATTAGTTTATTTCTGTCTGCTCCAAAAATTTCAGATTTAATATTTTTTTCAACTTTATTGTTTGTCAAAATAAATTGAGTGAAATTTCTTTCTTGCCCTTCTTTCTCTCCTCTTTCAACGTACCCTCTCTTTTGTATTGTACTAATGGTTGGAGCATAAGTAGATGGTCTTCCAATACCTAGTTCTTCTAGCTTTTTTACTAATGAAGCTTCTGTATATCTAGCAGGAGGACGAGTAAATCGTTGGGTTACAGCTATTTCTTCTGCTACTAACAAATCTCCGATATTCATAGCTGGTAACATCCCTTTTTTATCGTCGTCGTTTTCGTCGTCTGTGCCTTCTAAATAGACTTTTAAAAATCCATCAAATTTTATAACTTCTCCATTGGCTATGAATTTTTCAGAGGTTTTATCAATGTCAATGGTTATTTTAGTTTTTTCTAATTTGGCATCTGCCATTTGAGAGGCAATGGTTCTTTTCCAAATAAGTTCGTATAGTCGTTTTTGTTGTGCATCTGCTCCTGCACTATGTACTGCAAAATTTGTAGGTCTTATCGCCTCGTGAGCTTCTTGCGCTCCTGTTTTATTGGTCTTAAATTTTCTAATTTTAGAATATTCATCGCCATAGGCTGTTTTTATTTCTGTTGTAGCATTCTCAATGGCAAAGTCCGATAAATTTAACGAGTCTGTTCTCATGTAAGTTATTAGACCTGCTTCATACAAGCGTTGGGCTAAATTCATTGTTCTTGCTACGTTGTATCCCAACTTTCGACTAGCTTCTTGTTGCAAGGTAGATGTTGTAAATGGAGGAGCTGGTTTTCTTGTGGCTGGTTTTTTTTGTAAATCTTCTACCGAAAAATTAGCGTTAACGCATTTATTGATGAATGTTTCGGCTTCTTTTTCCGTAGCATACCCTTTCGATATTGTAGCTTTAAAACTTTTTCCACTTACAGTAAATATTCCAACGGCTTTATAAGTACTAGCTGTATTAAAGACCTCAATTTCTCTTTCTCTTTCTGCTATAATTCTAACAGTCACAGATTGAACCCTTCCTGCAGATAAAGAGGGTTTTATTTTTTTCCACAATACTGGAGATAATTCAAAACCAACTATTCGGTCTAATATTCTTCTAGCTTGTTGTGCATTAACTAAGTCAATGTCAATATTTCGAGGCGATTCTATTGCGTTTTTAACAGCCTTTTTTGTAATTTCATTAAACGTTATACGTTTTATTTTGTCGTCTTTTAGTTTTAAAGTTTCTTTTAAATGCCACGAAATAGCTTCCCCTTCTCGATCCTCATCAGTTGCTAACCAAACGGTAGTTGCAGCCTTAGATAGTTTTCTTAATTCTGCTACAATTTTTTTTTATCTACCGAAACTTCATAATTTGGAGTAAATTTATTTTCAATGTCAATGGCATCTTTCTTTGCTAAATCACGAACATGTCCAAAACTTGATTTTACTATAAAGTCTTTTCCTAAGTATCCTTCAATTGTTTTTGCTTTTGCAGGAGACTCGACTATTACTAAGTTTTTTGCCATAATAAATTATTTTTTTACGTGATTTAAGAACTTTAAGATTGCAAAGGAATAAAAATTAATTATATAGTTCAAATATTCTTTGACTTGTTTTTAATTATTAATTTATAATATCGCTATTTTTGATGGGGTTATTGATAATAAAAAAAGCAATTTTCTTATAGAGAAAATTGCTTTTTAAAAATAGATTAGCTAATTCTACTGATTGAAAATCAGGTTTATTTTATTCCTAATTTCTTTTTTACTGATTTACTTAACGCATCTTTATGAATAAGAATATTCATGGTTTTGTATCTTACGTAAGGAAATGAAGCGAAAAAATAACCGTCGCATTCATTGCTCTTTCCCCAAGAGTTTTTTACAATAAAATATTTTGTACCATTTTGATCTTCAACCAATCCTGTAATATGCATTCCATGGTCATCTGTTGTTTCTTGATTGTCAAAAGCTATTTGACGCTCTTCTTGTGTTACAATTCTTTCTTTTACGGGAGTCATAAAAGCATTACTTACTTTGTCTGCTCCTGCGTCGCTAAAATGTTTGTTGTCTTTTCCTTTTACTTTTATAGTTGCTTCGTCTTCTGGCAAAATAGCCAATGCAGCACGGTAGTTGAATCCTTTTTCCGATACATCTGCTCCCCAAGCAAAAGAATATCCGTTTTTAATTGCATTTTCCATTACATCCATAAATTCATCTAACGGTAAATTATAACCTGATTGTAAAGCCCAATTGTCTTGTACTTCTAATACAAATTGAGAATAAAAAGGGTGGTGTGTATATGACGTTAATGAAATATAATCATCCATATTTAATCCTAAAGATTTTGAGTATGATTTTGGAGTGTATTCTTTTCCTTCATAAGTAAATTTAAAATCTTCAACATTGTCTGGCAAATCACCTAGATAAGCATCTAATATACCTGTGTAAGCTTTTTTCCATACTGGGGTTAAATGGTCGTTTTGTGGTTTTTTAGCTAATACTTTTACTGTAGCTTTTAGTATCCCTTCCATTTCAGCATGACGGTGAATAGTATCTCCATAGTGTAAACCTGTATAAACTTCTTCTGGCACAATTCCGTAACGTCTAATTACCCAAGGTATATCGTGAAAAGCTCCTCCTGCTCCAAATGTAAATGTTCCGTACATTCTCAAATAGTTCTCTGCTTTTCCTACGTATGCATTACGAGCAATAAACATTTCAGAAAGGTTATGTTTTCCTTTTCCCAATCTAATGATTTCTGATTCGAAAAAAGACAATGAAGAAAAACTCCAACAAGTTCCTGTTCTTCCCTGACTTTGAACGTCGGTAGCTTCTATGTCGTGAATCATTTTAAATTTGTATTCACTTCCTTTTTTGTTGGTTTCAAAATCTTGCGCCGTAGCAAATATGCTTGCTGACATTAGTATTCCTACCAATCCTTTTTTTACTGTGTTTATCATCGTATTTATATATTATGTGTATAATGTAGTTTTGCTAATTTACAAAGCTAATAGTTTTTATGTTTTCTTTATGAAATGGAATAAGACGTTCCTTCTTTTCCGTCTTTCAGCTGTATTCCTAATTCATTTAATTGATTTCTAATTTGATCAGAAAGTGCATAGTTTTTATTCTCTTTCGCTTCTTTTCGCATTCCAATAAGCATTTCTAATACCCCGTCTAATTTTCCTTCTTCTGCTTTTTCTTCAACTTGTAATCCAAATACTTCTTCAATAAAACCATTTACTGTTTCTTTCATTTTTATAAATGTACTTTCAGAAATGTCAAATTGCTTTGAACTAACTATTTTGTTTATCTTGGTTACAATATCAAAAAGAACGGCGATTGTTTTTGGTGTATTAAAATCACCATTCATATTAGTGTAACAATCTTCTATTAATTGTAAGATTCTAGCCTCTTCGGTTTCAGAAATTGTGCCAAGTTGATAAGTTAAGTTATTCAACTCTTTTTTTGTATTCATCAATTTATTAAATCCTTTTTCTGATGCATTTAAAGCAGCACTCGAAAAATCTAATATACTTCTGTAATGAGCTTGTAGCATAAAAAAACGAACAACCATAGGGCTATAAGCTTTTTCGAGTAAATTGCTGTCTCCGTTAAATAATTCTTCGGGCAATAAAGTATTCCCTGTTGATTTACTCATTTTTTGACCGTTAAGGGTTAGCATATTTGCATGCATCCAATAGTTTACTGGAGCTACGTCGTTACAAGCTTTACCTTGTGCTATTTCGCATTCGTGGTGTGGAAATTTTAAATCCATTCCTCCTCCGTGAATGTCAAATTGGTCACCCAAATATTTTGTTCCCATAGCCGAACATTCCAAATGCCAACCAGGAAATCCTTCGCCCCATGGAGAATCCCAACGCATAATGTGTTGAGGTGATGCTTTTTTCCAAAGTGCAAAATCTTGTGGGTTTTTCTTCTCCGATTGTCCGTCCAAAACCCTTGAGCCACTCATTAACTCTTCAATATCTCTGCCTGATAGCTCTCCGTAGTGACCTCCTTCTTTGTTGAATTTTTTAACGTCAAAATAAACAGAACCGTTTACTTCATAAGCCAATCCTTTGTCCAAAATAGTATTTATCATCGCTATTTGTTCCAAAATATGACCTGTAGCTGTTGGCTCTATACTTGGTGGTAAAGCATTAAATTTTCTTAACACCTCGTGAAAGT
>CAMZKF010000083.1 GCA_947311095.1 uncultured Flavobacteriales bacterium | reverse complement strand
TGAAGAGCCTGTCTGGCTTGAAGACACAGAGCATAGAGAAAATTAAGGACACTTTTTTCCGTCTTGGGGAAACAAGCGGATAAGCATTAAACTTATTAATTTGATTAATGTTGTCTAGACCAAGCTCCAAATCCACCGTTTAGGTTATAAACTTCTTTAAATCCCATTCCTTTCATTTGTTGCATAGCTCTTCCACTTCTTCCTCCAGATGCACAGTAAACATAAATAGGTTTGTTTTTGTCTAGTTTTTGAATTTCATTAACAAAATCTCCCGAGATGTTTATATTCTTAGCGCCTTCAATGTATCCATTGTTAAATTCTCCAGGTGTTCTTACATCTACAAGAACTCCTTTTCCACTTTCAATAAGTTTTTTAAATTCAGGAACGTTTACATTTTTAGCTATTGTAGCTTCTGTATGCTGTTCGTGAGTAGCATTTGAGTTATGATTATTAGCGTGTTGTTCTCCAGTTTTTTCTCCTCCACACGATGATAAAGAAAATAATGATACAAGTGCAATTGATTTAATTAATAATTTCATAGTTATTTATTGTTTTATTTATGCAAATATTAGGAGAATAATTGATTCATAATGTTACTGTTGTTACATTACTAAAGTTTCAAGAACTGCTATTTTTTGTAAATTTTATTTGTCTTCGTTTTTGTTTTTACAAAATACATCCCTTTAGGAAGCTGGAGTAAATTGACAATATATAATTGAAACGAGTTTTTTTCAAAAGAGATTTGATTTGTTACGTCTTGCCCTAGAGTATTGTAAACTCTAATGCTACTTAATTCTTCTTTGTTTCCTCTAATCGCAAATGAGTTGGTGGTAGGGTTAGGAAAAATGGAAATGTCATCGTTGTAATTTAAAGTCACAGCCTGTATATTAGAATAGGTAAAGTCTCCATTATAATCAACTTGTTTTAATCGATAATAAGAAAGTCCGTTGTAGGGGGTATAATCTATTTCTTTGTAGTCTATCTCTTCCGTTGAAGTTCCTGCTCCATTCGTTGTGAGTACATCAATCCAATTTTGAGTATCAATAGATTTTTGAATTGTAAAGTAAGCGTTGTTTATTTCTGTCGCTGTTTTCCATTCTAAATTAACAATATCTGTATTTCCTTGAGCTTCAAAATAAAGCAATTCTATTGGTAAGGGAGTTTGATTAATGTCAATTGTTCCAAGGGTAAATCTTCTGTTATTTGCAATTTGGCTGATGCCACTAAATTTATAAAAATCACACCCAACTGCTGTAGCTCCAGCTATTGGAGTTTCGTCTATAAATAAACCGTCGTTATCGGTATCGATTAAAAGACGTAAATCTGAAGGAACGACGTTACCCACCTCAGATAAATCAAAGTGAATGTCAATATTTCCAACATCGACACTACCTCCTGTTCCGTTAACTTCATTGACCCTCCACACTCTATTCCACCTACCTTGCAACGAAGCTGGGTAGTCAGTTGTTCCATAAGTGCCGAGCGCTCCATTGTCGTGTCCCCAAATTAAAAATTCATTATCATTCAAATTACTAGGATTGTTTATTCTTACAACTGCTGTTCCTTGTGCATCGTTGTGGATATTACTGGCGTCTGTTCTTCCTATTCCTGCAACTTCGTAGTCGTAGTTTCCGTTAGCAACGTCGTCTTGTACATAGAGGTCGTTGGCAGTTAATGAAAGTCCATATTTTGAAGCAAGGTAATTATTAACGATTATTTGTTGCGCATTATTTAATTTAATATTGTAAAAAATAACTTCGGTGAAAAAACCAAAATGAGCTTGTCCTGAATTGTAATTAGCATCAACAGCGTCTTGTTCTCCTGCCAGAGCTAAACTTCCGCCACTATTAAAATTTTGACCTGTTTTCCAGTTGTTTTTAGTGTAGTCTAGCCTTCCGTCTTTTCTAAGCTCAAATTTACCATTACTATTGGACCAACTTGCATCAACAATGTGCCAATTGTTGTCATTATTGTTTACGCCTGAATTAGTTGAACTACCTTTTAAGTGAGGTTGAATACTATTACTTCCATAGAGTAAAAAATCATTGTCTTGTCCTTGACTATCGTAGGAAATGATTCCATCTCCAGACTCTCCATTGTTTTTATTGACGTATATACAAGTAATGTCACTTGTAGGGAAAGTCGTAAAATTAAGCCTTCTCAGTCTTCCGTTTGTTTTGTTAAATTCTACTGAAGGAAAACCATTTGTTCCTGAGTTTCTATATACGGGAGTGTATATATAATCTGGTTGTGAGAAGTCATTTTTGTTGCACGAAAAATCAGCCCATTTATAGATGTCGTTTCCGTCATTAGATTTTATATCTTCGGAACGTGTCCATAGAATATTTTCATTTGTTGTTCCTACACCTCCTGGACCTGTATTTGGACTGTTATAAGAACAGGGGGTTGTATTATTCAATGCAAGGGTGTAGCGATTGTTGTTGGATAGATTAGTTACGGCTTTAAATTTAAAGATATTACCGCAATTATTCTGTATTTTTATTGGGTTTGTAATTGCTGTTTCGTCTGTAAATATACCATCGTTATCAGTGTCTATTAATAAGACAACTTGGTTAGAATTGTAGTTATTCAAGTTTGACAGGTCAAAACTAATGTCAATGTCTCCAACATTTACAGCTGTACCACTACTGTTTACTTCGGAAACTCTCCAAACTCTATCAAGCCTTGCATTTATTCCAACAGGTACATCAGTTGTGTTAGAAAAAGTTAAGTTAGCATTGTTGTGTCCCCAAATAAGGTATTCGTTGTCGTTTAAGTTGCTAGGATTGTTTATCCTAACAATACTAGAGCCTTGAGCATCGTTATGAATATTTGTTGCGTTTTTTCTTTCTATTCCAACCACTTCATAGTCATAATTGCCATTTCCTGCATTATCTTGTTGGTATAAATCATTGGCAGTTAAGGTTAGTCCGTATTTAGCTGCTAAATAATTGTTTACGATAATTTGTTGTGCATCATTTAATTTAATGCTGTAGAAGATAACTTCCGAAAAGAAGCCGAAATGAGCTTGAGAAGCTTGGTAGGAACCGTCTATTGCATCTTGTTCACCAGCTAAAGCTAAGCAGCCGTTTGAAGCAAAATGTTGATTTACTTTCCAATTTGTTTTAGTAAACGATTTGCTTCCATCTTTCCATAGATCTAAATTCCCTGATGTGTTCGTCCATCCTGTCGATATAATGTGCCAATTATTATCGTTTTCAGAAACAGAAGAGGTAATAGAAGAACCTTTTAAATGAGGATGTATATTATTACTTCCATATAATAAAAAATCATTGTCTGAACTTGAACTCGCATAAGAAAGTATTCCATCACTAGACTCTCCATTGTTTTTGTTAACGTAAAACGATGTGATGGCTGAAGTTGGAAACGACTTGAATTTGTTTTTACGCATTCTACCATTCGATTTGTTAAATTCTATTACAGGAAAACCATTTAAATTATTGGTATGAAAAATAGGGTTTAAAGAATTATTCGCTTGCGTAAAATCATTTTCTAAGTTAGAAAAATCACTCCATGTAGCAACATTAGCTCCGTTAGCAACCGAAATATCTTCGGCTCTTAACCATAGTACATTGTTTGAGTTGTCTCCAACTCCCCCAGGACCTGTTTGGGCTATAGAGTTAATTGTAAAAAAAATGTAAAAAAAAATAAAAAGGTATTTCATATAAAAATAAATTGTAATTAATTCAAACGATAGCTATATTACTGAAACCAAATAAATCATTCAAATTTCCTAAAAGCTAATTACATTCATCAACGCCTGAAAATACTGCTTGTCAATATTTGTTGTCGTCGAATTAATGTTAAATGTAATCAAAGATACAATATTTAGTTAAAAAAATTACATATTTCGTCTATACTGTCCTCCAACTTCAAACAAAGCACTTGTAATTTCTCCTAGTGAAGCATATTTTGTTGCTTCCATTAGTTCTGCAAAAATATTCTTATTTTGTATAGCAGCTTCTTGTATCGTCGAAATTTGATTTTCCATTTCCGGTTCAAAAGTCTTGTGTAGTTCTTTCAACATCGAAATTTGATATTGTTTTTCTTCTTCTGTAGCTCGTACAACTTCTTTAGGAAGTACAGTAGGAGAGCCTTTAGAACTTAAAAATGTATTGACACCTATAATTGGAAATTCTCCCGTGTGTTTCAGCGTCTCATAATATAAGCTTTCTTCTTGAATTTTACTGCGTTGGTACATTGTTTCCATAGCTCCAAGAACACCTCCCCGTTCTGTAATTCGGTCAAATTCCATTAGAATAGCCTCTTCTACTAAGTCTGTTAATTCTTCTATAATAAAAGCACCTTGTATTGGGTTCTCATTTTTGGTTAAACCTAATTCTTTATTTATGATTAGCTGAATTGCCATTGCTCTTCTCACGGACTCTTCGGTTGGCGTGGTAATTGCCTCATCATAAGCGTTGGTATGTAGAGAGTTACAATTGTCATAAATGGCATACAAAGCTTGTAAAGAAGTTCTAATATCATTAAAGTCAATTTCTTGAGCATGTAAAGAGCGTCCACTTGTTTGAATATGGTATTTAAGCATTTGAGCCCTCGGACTTGCTCCATATTTATTTTTCATGGCTTTACTCCAAATCTTTCGAGCTACACGACCAATCACAGCATATTCGGGGTCAATTCCATTCGAGAAAAAGAAAGATAGATTGGGTCCAAATTTATTAATGTCCATACCTCTACTTAAGTAATATTCTACGTAAGTAAAACCGTTTGCTAGTGTAAGTGCTAATTGTGTAATAGGGTTTGCTCCAGCTTCGGCAATATGATAACCTGATATTGAAACTGAATAAAAATTTCGAACACCGTTATTAATAAAAAATTCTTGCACATCTCCCATCAATCTTAAAGCAAATTCAGTCGAGAATATGCAAGTATTTTGAGCTTGATCTTCTTTTAATATATCTGCTTGTACAGTTCCTCTAACCTTAGTCAAGGTCTCTGCTTTTATTTTTTCGTAAACATCTTTAGGCAAAACTTTATCACCGGTAATTCCTAACAACATTAATCCAAGTCCATTGTTACCTTCTGGTAAATCTCCTTGGTATTTTGGTCTTTTTGTTCCTTTTTCTTTGTAAAAAGCGACTATTTTTTCTTCAATTTCTTTTTCTAATCCGTTTTCTACAATATATTTCTCGCAATTTTGATCTATTGCAGCATTCATAAAGAATCCTAAAAGCATTGGAGCAGGACCATTAATGGTCATCGATACCGAAGTCATTGGGTGCGATAAATCAAATCCTGAATACAGTTTTTTAGCATCGTCCAAACAACAAATAGAGACTCCAGAATTTCCAATTTTACCATAAATATCAGGTCGTTCATTTGGATCGTTTCCGTACAGTGTAACCGAATCGAAAGCCGTAGAAAGCCTTTTAGCAGGCATACCTAAACTCACGTAATGAAATCGCTTATTAGTCCTTTCTGGACCTCCTTCTCCGGCAAACATTCTTGTAGGGTCTTCCCCTTCTCTTTTAAAGGGGAACAATCCTGCAGTGTATGGAAATTCTCCAGGTACGTTTTCTTGTAAATTCCATTTCAATAAATCACCCCAAGCCGTATATTTTGGTAGTGAAATTTTAGGAATTTGTAAATGCGATAAGGATTCAGAATGTGTTTTAATAGACAGTTCTTTGTCTCTTACTTTGAATTTAAAAACGGGGTCTTTATACTTATTTATTTTATCTTTCCACGAAATTATGGTTTCCCAATTGTGAGGATTCAAATCCATTTTTATACGGTCAAATTCTTTTAAAAGTAAATCAACCAATAGTTTGTTTTCTTCTTTTATATCATTGTTAATTATTAGTCCAGCTTTGTCTAGTAAGGGTGTTGAACCAACAACTGTTTCAATGGTTTTAAAAATTCCAAATAACTTTTGAGCAACCTCCGATTGAGTATTCACGTTTTTATCGTAAGCTCTATTATTTTCTGCAATTTCCGATAAATAACGCGTTCTTGATGGAGGAATTACAAATATCTTTTCTGACATTTCTTCTGTAATTTCAAATTTAGAAACTAAATTACTCTCTGTTTTTTCTACAACCTTATCCATTATGGCTTTGTAGAGCGTGTTCATTCCTGGGTCATTAAATTGAGAAGCAATAGTTCCGTAAACAGGCAAGTCATCTTGATTTACGTCCCATAAATTATGGTTGCGCATGTACTGTTTTTTTACATCTCTCAAAGCATCTAAAGAACCCCTCTTGTCAAATTTGTTGATAGCGACCAAATCGGCAAAATCGAGCATATCTATTTTTTCTAACTGTGTAGCAGCCCCAAATTCAGGAGTCATTACATATAAACTTACATCCGAATGATCCATTATCTCTGTGTCCGATTGTCCAATCCCCGAAGTTTCTAAGATAATTAGATCATAGTTGGCTGCTTTTAAAATCAATAAAGCTTCGGCTACGTGTTTACTCAAGGCCAAATTACTTTGTCGAGTAGCCAATGAACGCATATAAACTCGGTCGTTGTTTATCGCATTCATTCGTATTCTATCTCCCAACAAAGCTCCCCCTGTTTTTCTTTTAGAAGGATCTACCGAAACTATTGCAATGTTTTTTTCTGGGAAATCAACTAAAAAGCGACGAACTAATTCATCGACCAAAGACGATTTTCCAGAGCCTCCAGTTCCTGTAATCCCCAAAATAGGAGTTTTGTTTTTTGAAGCTATTTTATGAACGCTTTCCAACATTTCGTTGTTGTCATCTGGAAAGTTTTCGGCCGCAGAAATCAATCGAGCCAACGAATAAGCGTCTTTTAAACTTACTTTATCCAATTCATTGGTAATTTTGTTTCCAACAGGGAAATCCGAACGCTCAACCAAATCGTTTATCATTCCTTGAAGTCCCATCGAACGTCCGTCGTCAGGATGATAAATGCGAGTAATCCCATAATCTTGCAATTCTTTTATTTCCGAAGGTAAAATAGTCCCGCCTCCACCAGCAAATATTTTAATGTGTTCGCCTCCTTTTTCTTTTAGCAAATCAAACATGAATTTCAAATATTCTGTATGACCACCTTGGTAAGAAGTTAATGCAATTGCTTGTACATCTTCTTGTATAGCACAATTTACAACCTCCTCAACACTCCTGTCGTGTCCCAAATGAATGACCTCACAACCAGTGGTCTGAATAATTCTTCGCATGATATTTATTGCAGCATCGTGCCCATCAAATAATGAAGCTGCTGTAACAATTCTAACTTTGTTTTTGGGTTGATAAGGTGTAATATTTTCCATTGTGATCAAGTGTTGTGCGTCTTAAATTATGGTTGAAAAGCGCAATGTAATTTTAGTCTTGCGAAGATAAGAGAATTTTGGTGTATTTGCAAAGGTATTTTAATGCACTTAGGTTTTGAAAATTATTTGGGCGTTCGAGCGGGCTATTCGCTATATCTTTTTTGTAAAAAAAACAAAAAAGGATGCCGCTACTATCCCTAACGCAAAATCAAAGAAAGTAGAGTCGTCTGTTATAAATTATTTAAAGTTTGATTTGAATTCTCATTGTGATGTTTTTTTTAGGTAGAGTAACAAAAAAATATAAAATGAATCTATGAGGTAAAACAGATTTCAAAAGGTCGTAATTAACTCTAAGTAGCTTAAGTTCTATTGGGGTAAAAGCATGATTTTGATATTGAAATTTAAAAATTTAGTTTAAATTACTATGATTATAAGGTTATTATTAAATATTTTATTAAATTTACCAATACAATTTTATTTTTTTACAAAAACAATA
>CAMZKF010000082.1 GCA_947311095.1 uncultured Flavobacteriales bacterium | reverse complement strand
GTAGGTATTTAGATACATATATTTTATGTATCTTTAAGGCAGTAAAACTTGATATACTATGGAAATTTTTAAAGGACAAAACCTTTTAGAGTTCTCTGAACGGTTTAAAACAGATGCAGATTGTAAAGCATATTTGGCTAACTACAAATGGAAAGAAGGATATAAATGTCAGAAATGCGGGCACAATGCAAGTCAAACAAGAACCAATCTCTCTAAGACTTGTAATAAATGTAGTTATACTGAATCCCCCACAGCAAATACTTTGTTTCATAAAGTTAAATTTGGCGTTAGAAAATCATTTTTCATCTGTTTTGAGATGTCAACGACAACAAAAAGTCTTTCTGCTAGATATATGGGGACTCGTTATGGAATCACAGAAAAGACAGCTCGATTATTTATGCGTAAAATACGAGAAGCGATGAAATCTAGTTGTGAAAATGACATGGACGGCAATGTAGAAGTTGATGAATTTACTATTGGAGGAAAAGAAAAAGGAGTAGTGGGTAGGAGCTATCATACAAAGAAAAAGAAAGCTGTTATTGCCGTACAATATACAGTAAAAGGGAAAGTTAGAAGAATGTATGCTATGAAAATAGAAGATTATTCAGCCAGTGAATTACAAAGAATGTTTGACAAACACATCTCAAAAGAAGCTGATGTTACTACTGAAGAATGGAAGGGGTATAGACCTTTACAAACTGAAAATAAAATAAAAACCAAGTAAAAGTGGTCTAAACTTTAAAATTTTGGAATACCCAATAAAATATAATAAATTAGTAGCTTAATTTAAGGTGCGAAACTTTAGTACTAAACTTTCTATTCAAAATAGAAGAAGTAAGGTGGCTGAAGATAAACTAATTGGACCTCGATTAGAAAATGGGGATTTTTACAAAAAAAAGTAAAAGCTCTTCTAATCCAAAACCTATAGAAGAATAATCTCAAAGAGTATAGACCAAAAATCATGAAAATTTACTATGTCATATTACTATTTATAATCGTAGAAATTAGCTGTTCTACTATTGTTAAATATAAACAACGAAAAAAAAACTTTTACACTCATAGTATTAACATAAAAGATTCCAGGACAAAAAAAAACTTGAGTGGAGTTCAGATTATTACTAATACAGGTTTGTTAAAAGAAACTGGAGTTTTAGGAAATGTTGTTTTTGATTTTTCTTGTTATGATTCAATAGCTATAACAATAGTTAAGGGACACTATAAACATTTTTCTATAAAAACAGTTAATAATTGCGAAGATATTTATGACACAATTCATTTAAAAGAGTTTGATTTCCCTATCGAGATACATGATGTTTTCCCAGATAGTTTAAATCCTAATAAAAAATAATATGAGTTACACTCCGAGCATTACGCAATAAAACTTTCTCAACGTTGAGAAAATAGTTAACCTCAAATTTCCGTCTTAGGTCTGTCTTGGTAAAGCGGTATTCCCTTTCACTTTTGGTCGTTTCTCCCGCTCGTTTTGTTCATTAGTAGTTTTACTTTCTTTTTTATCATCCTTATTTTAGCCGACTGGCAGTAAGGAAAAAAAACAAACCACTCCATATAATTTTTGCGAGCCTGCGTAGTCGGTTTTATTAAGCAGGTACGTTGTAAAAACACAACTTTACACCTACTACAAAGCCTCCACTCGCAGTCTATGCTCGCATAGTTCTTCGTTCGCCATCGCCTATCGGCTACTCTCTTCGGCTCAAGGCTGTTTTTTCCAAGTGTACACACGTTTCGTTGGTTTATGGGAACTTACGGATAATCAAAAGCTATTCCAGTTTTTTAGCTTTTAGAGAGCTTAGAACGTAGCTTTTGAGACACCCAACAAGTGAAAGATACCGCACAAAGCCACCACACAACCAAATATCTTTCACTTATTGCGTGTTTTTATATTCATTTGGTATTACTTATTTAAGATAATCACTTCACTAGAATAAGTGTTCGATCCAGAAGCGATTACAGTATATACTCCATTGTCAAAATTAGATAAATCAATTGTTTTAAACCCTTTGTTGTGAGAAGTAATGTTTAAGTTTAGAACCACTTTCCCTATAATATTCACTACTTTAATGTTAGAACATTTATCGTATTCTATATTTGTAATTCCTTTGGTAGGGTTAGGGTATGCCAATAAAATAGGAGCTTCTTTTTCCTCAATAGAGGTAGCTCCAGCGATCCATTCTAACGAAATATTAGTGAAGTTGGCATCAGATGTAGGTGTTTGTACATCGTCTGAAGCCCCTTTAGTAAAAGTAAAAGACCGAAGGTCTTTGTTCGCTGAACCGTGATTCCAACAAGATTCAACCGTTATTTTATAATTCCCATCAGGAACAACATTTCCATTTACATCTGTTCCGTCCCATTGTATAGTTCTAGTCGAAAATGCTGTAAGGGTAGCTCCTGTTGTAGCGTCGGTCACATCGGAACCTGGCAGTAAAGCACTAAAAGCACTTCCCCCCGAATTTACAGCCCAAGTAGGTAAATGATCTGAGGTTTGAAGCCCTACATAACGTTCTCTTGTTTTTACAAAGTCGCCATTGCTATTCTGAATCCATATTGCCAATACGTTTTTTGTGCCAGAGTATCCATTATGAGAAGTTGGCGTATAGGTAAATGTTAAGTTTCCCGATGTTTGTCCAAAAGCAAAAAAGCTAGTTAAACAAAGTGCTAAAGTGTAAATTTTTTTCATAGTTTATTTATTGGTCTCAATTATAGTTAAAACTATGCACTTTAGTGCATTTCGCTTTAGCTTCTAAAAATCTGTATCTTGACGCATTATGTCAAATCAAAG
>CAMZKF010000081.1 GCA_947311095.1 uncultured Flavobacteriales bacterium | reverse complement strand
CTTTTTGAATTAAAAATAATAAAAGATTCATCTAAAGGAATAAAAGGAAAGTAATCGTCATATTCCGAATTGACTTCTCTACCAAGGTTTTCGAACGATACACTTAATGGAAACTTCATTAATTCTTTTGCGTTTTGACAATATTCAATTTGTCGTTCTGCATTTTCTCTTAAAGGATCGTTCTTATCTGTTTTTTCTAAAAAATTTTTATAGGAGGCTATTGCTTTATTAAATTGATATCCTAGTGCATAGGCTCTTCCTAAATAATACTTTGCGTCATCCGACACTTCCTTGTTAGCTACCAATTTTTCGAGGTAAGGAATAGCTAAAGATTTATCTATATTAGAATTTAAGTAACTAATTGCAATATTAAAATTATATTCTAAGTTATCGGGATCTTCTTTTAATAATTCAAAATACTCATCTGAAGCGGAGGCATAATCTTGTACGTCTTCAAAATAGTAACGTGCTTTCTTTTTATCTTGACCTAGTGCTACTACTGTTAGCGTAATTAGAGATGTTAATATTATTATCTTTTTCATACTTTTTTATTAAATTCAAAAACAATGTAAACTTTAAGCTATCTATAGTTTTCTATAAAACAAATATAATGCTAAAATGTAATTTTGATTATATTTCTTACTATTTTCTTAAAATAATTGTTAAAAGAAAAAAGTCCAGCTTTAATAGCTGGACTTTTTTTCTTTATTGTTTTCTCGTTTATTATGCTATATCATCAAAACTAGCGTCTGAAGAATAATCGTTATCATAAGTTCTTCTTTCATAACCTTCTCCTTCTTTAATTATATATTCTCCACTATTTTTCAATTCGTTGATTTTTGCTATTGCTTCACTCAATCCTTCTGAAAATTTTTCAAAATCTTCTTTGTATAAAAATATTTTATGTTTTTCAAAAAAGTAAGTTCCGTCATCATTATACTTCTTTTTACTTTCTGTAACGGTTAAATACAAATCGTTAGCTCTTGTCGCTTTAACGTCAAAAAAATAGGTTCTTTTTCCTGCTCTTACTGGTAATGAAAATATTTCATCTCTATAATTATCTCTTCCTTCAGCCATATACTTTTTTTAGGTCGTTATTTTTTCTATTCATAACACTGTAACAAATCTAACTTTTATTTTACTCAATAGACTTATTTACATTGTTTTAACAAAAATATAACTATTTATTAGACTACAAAAATATAGCTAACAAAAAAACATAAAATGACTAATTATATTATTTCTATGACAAAATAATTTTTCCGACCTCTTTGAAGCAGCATAAACTTATTCTTTAGCGTATTTTCTAATTTTGCGACATATTCATCGCTTACTTTAGCTTTGTTTATTGCTATCGAATTTTCTTTTAACGCTCTTCTCGCTTCTCCATTTGATTTTAAAAACCCTGACTCTGCAACCAACAAATCGAGAACAGGTATTCCTTTTTCAAATTTGTTTTTAGATATTACAGTATGAGGTACTCCTTCAAAAACATCCATAAAGGTATTTTCATCTAATTGCTTTAAGCCTTCAATTGCGTCATTTCCTTTTTTAAATAAAATTTCAGAAGCTTCTACTGCGGCGTTATAATCTGCTTGAGAATGAACTCTAATGGTTACGTCTTCAGCTAGTGCTTTTTGCAAAATTCTTAAATGTGGAGCTTCTTGATGTTTATTTGCCAATTCTTCTATTTCTTCTTTACTTTTAAGCGTAAAAATTTTAATGTAAGTTAACGCATCTTCATCCGAGGCATTTATCCAATATTGATAAAACTTGTAAGGAGATGTTTTGGTTTTATCTAGCCAAACATTTCCTCCTGCTGTTTTCCCAAATTTTGTTCCATCTGCTTTTTTTATCAATGGAGTGGTAACTGCAAATGCTTCTCCTTTCGCTTTTCTTCGAATCAATTCTGTTCCTGTAACTATATTCCCCCATTGATCGGAACCTCCAAGTTGAACTTTACAATTTTTGTTTTCATACAACCATAAAAAATCATAGCCTTGAATTAATTGGTAAGAAAATTCGGTAAAAGACAAACCTGTTTCCATTCTAGATTTTACAGAATCTTTTGCCATCATATAGTTTACTGTAATATGTTTTCCTACGTCTCTAATAAATGTTAAGAAATCAAATTCCTTAAACCAGTCGTAATTATTAACCAATTCTGCAGAGTTCTCTCCACTATTGAAATCTAAAAAACGAGACAGTTGCTTTTTTATACCTGCTACATTTTTATTTAAAGTTTCTTCATCTAACAAATTTCTTTCAGCTGATTTACCTGATGGATCTCCTACCATTCCTGTTGCTCCACCGATAAGAGCAAAAGGTTTATGTCCTGCTTTTTGTAAGTGGACTAAAATCATTATTTGAACTAAACTTCCTATATGTAAGGAATCGCTAGTAGGATCAAACCCTATATATGCAGAGGTTATGCCTTTTTTAAATTCTTCTTCTGTACCTGGCATCATGGTGTGAATCATCCCCCTCCATTGTAGTTCGTCTATAAAACTCATAATTTTTATTTTTAATTGCAAAAATGCAAATTTTCTATTAGAATTGATAGTATATTTTTGAAAAATAAAAGAGATTTTAGCTACAAATTTTCCTTCCTCAATATATTCGAGTCGCTTTTTTATAACATGCTTCACGTTTGTTAAGTAAATCTTGAATAAACAAAAACAATTCTTCCGACGATTTATTTTTTAAAATTGGACGTTGTTCGGTTTCTGATTTTAATCTTTCGTACAACTCTTCTGCTGAATATTTTAAGTAAACGGTGACTCCTTTTTTATTCAAATAATCAATATTATTATTAAAACAAGGTAAACCTCCTCCTGTTGCTATTACAGTATTTGTTACATCTAATTTTTCGATAAACTGTCGCTCTAAACTTCTAAAGTATTTTTCTCCTTTTGTTTCAAAAATTTTAGAAATAGGCATACCTACCAAGTTTTCGATTTCTTTATCTGTATCTAAAAATTGATAATTTAGTTTGTCTGCTAGATTTTTTCCCATTGTGGTTTTTCCACTCCCCATAAAACCAATCAAAATTATTGTTGTCTTTTTTTTGATGGACTGTACTAATTGACTAAACTTAGATTGCTTATCCATTTATAACTGTTAAATATCGAACTGCTTCTGTCGTAAATTGGTGAAAATTATTATGTTCAGCATTTATCATAAAATCATAATAGGCTTCATTTTCTTTGGAATATTTTCCTACTTTAAATTTTGATTTTGATTGAGCTAATAACATTCTTAAAGGGATAATAAATTCATCTGAAAGGTCTATCAGTATATCAAATTCTTGATTAGTAAAATGAATACAACTGTCTTTTATTGGATTCCTATTCCAAGATAAATCATTAATTGTGAAATAATCGAATGTTATTTTTTTTTTTAGGTAAGTCGGTTCTTCTTTTTCGGAGTAAAAAGCCATAGCACTGACTTCTCTTACTCCTATTTCTCCCTTTAAATAGTTTACGAATTTCATTATTTTTAAATAATCATCTTCTTTTTTTATTGAAGCGATAATCCCAACGCTCTTAGCTTGATTTAGATTGCAAAAACAGACGCTTCTTTTTTTATTATTTACTAATAATTTAAGTAATTTTCTATTACCAAAATAATCTTTTATGTTTTCTATTAGTTTCAACTATTTTATATTTTAATTGTAAAAGTACAAAAAACTTTCCTTTCTCAGCGAAACATTTTTTTAATTTAAACAAACGAAAAAGCCTTCATTATTTAAAATAATGAAGGCTTTGAATATTATTACTGTTAAAAAAAAATTACTTAGCTGACTCTGCTTTTACTTTTTCATTTAAAGATTCTGCTTCGGCATAATACATTAATGTAGATTGTTCAAATACATAAATGTATCCTCCTGCTTTTGCGACTTTAGCTATTGCGGCTTTAACAGAAGCCATAATTGGATCTACCAATTTTTGCTCTTTTAATGCCACTTCTTGCTCAAATGCTCCTCGTTTTGCTTGAATATTTTGACCTTTTTCCATTAATTCTGCATAACGTTGCTCTTTTATTTCATCCGATAAAGAAGGGGCATCAATTTTAAATTGTTCTTCGGCTTTTTGATATAAGCTATAATACATTTCTAACTCGCTCTTTTTTTCTGTTGCAAATCGTTCTAATTCATCAGAAGCTGCTTTATAAGAAGGTAAATCTACCATAATTGCTTGTACGTCAACATGACCTACTTTTTGAGCTGTTGCATTTAATGTAAATAATGCGATTGCTATAATTGTAATTAACTTTTTCATATTTATTTGTTTTTATTGTTTAACCTTTTATTATTCTTAATACTTTATCACTTTTATCATACTTAGGATTTGTAAATAATATATTAGAATTTGTTCCTTTATCCATTATAAAATCATAGCCTTTTTCTTTTGCTATTTTTTTTATTGCGGAGTATATTTCATCCTGTATTGGCTCGATTAGTTCTTTACGTTTTTTAAATAAATCACCATTTACACCAAATCTTTTTTTCTGTAATTCTTTTGCTTCCTCTTCTAATTGTTTAATTTCTTCCAGTTTTTTATTTTTTTCATCCGCTGGTAATAAAATTGCTTCTTGTTGAAATTTTTTGTTTTTTTCAGCTATCTGCTTATATTTTTCTTCTATTTCTTTTACCCATTTTTCTGAAATATCATCTAATTTTTTTTGAGCTTCTTTATAATCGGGCATATTATCTAAAATATACTTTGTATCAACAAATGCGTATTTTTGAGCTACCGAACTAGCTATCATTCCTAATAGAAAAAATGATGCCAAAATTAATTTTCTTAAACTATTCATATTGTAAGTTTTCATTTATAATTCTCCAAGATTCATACCAATAGTAAAATGGAACTGACCTCTATATCCTTTTGCTTGGATTTGAGCATTTGTTCCTATTTCTCCACTAGCTCCATGATCTAATTTGTCAAATCCCCATCCATAATCTAAGCCCATAAGCCCAAACATTGGTAAAAATATTCTAACTCCCATTCCTGCTGAACGTTTTACAACGAATGGATTATATTTTTTATAATCATTCCATGTATTTCCTGCTTCTGTAAATCCTAACACATAAATTGTTGCTTGTGGATTTAATGATACTGGATAACGCAATTCTAAGGTGTATTTACTAATAATACTACCTCCAAAAGTTGGTGAAATGGTCTTGTTATCGTACCCTCTCAATGCTATAATTTCCTGAGCAGCCAATGAATAACCTGTTAATCCACTTCCTCCTAAATAAAATCGTTCGAAAGGTGGAGCTCCAATCGCTTTATTCCAACCGTTTAAGAATCCAAATCCAAAACGAGCATTTAAGACTAATTTTTTATCCTTTGTTAAAGGCGTAAACCAAGACGATGTAAATTTAACTTTATTGTACTCTATCCACCTGTACTTATCTTGATCAGACATTTCTTGGTAATTTTTGTTTTTAGAAAACAAAGAATAGGGAGGCGTAACTTTCACACTAAACTTAAATGATGCTCCTGTTCGAGGATACAAAGGTTGATCGATTGAGCTTCTGGTCAATGCCACTTTATAGAATAAATTATTAACATAACCATCGCTAAAAGAGAACACATTACTAAAGTTACTCAAATCAAAATATTGAAATCCTACTTCATGATAAATTGAGAAGTAATCGTCGGGCCAATTTAATCTTCGACCTAATCCAATAGAAGCTCCTGTCATTTTGAGTATTCTTCTGTTCGGTGTCAATATTTTGTTACCATCGGTATCTTTTTTTCCTTGCAGATATTTACGGTCGTAAGCTTGTATTGAATGATAGGCAGATACGCTAAACGAATTTGGTCTTTTGCCTCCTAACCAAGGTTCTGTAAACGAAATATTGTAAGATTGATAACGATATCCGTTTGACTGAGCCCTAATGCTTAATTTTTGTCCATCTCCTGCTGGCAGTGGACTCCAAGCTCCTTTTTTGAACATTTTTCTTAGTGAAAAATTATTAAAAGAAACACCTAAAGTACCTACTAATTGACCTGCACCCCAACCTCCTGATAGTTGTATCTGATCACTAGGTTTTTCTGCCACTACGTATTCTATATCGACCGTCCCATCTGCTGGGTTTGGTTTTGGATTTACATTTAGTTTTTCAGGATCAAAATATCCTTTTTGCGAAAGCTCTCTTTGAGATCGTATAACAGCATCTCGACTAAACAAATCACCAGGTTTTGTATATAAATCTCTAATAATTACGTGGTCGCTTGTTTTGGTATTCCCTACTACTGTAATGTTTTTAATTCGAGCTTGTTTTCCTTCATAAATTCTAAATTCTAAATCAACAGAGTCATTTGTCACTTGAGTTTCTATTGGAGTAATTTGGAAAAATAAATAACCATCGTCCATGTATAAAGAACTCACATCATTTCCTCCTGGATTCATATATAATCGAGAATCTAATACCGACTGATTGTACTCATCGCCTGGTTTTACACCTAAAATAGTATCTAAAAATCCTGATCTATATTTTACATTTCCTGTCCAAGTAATAGAACGTATATAATATTTGACCCCTTCATCTATTTTTATTTTAATATCTATATTTTTTTTGTCGTAATTATAAACCGTATCAAATATTATTTCAGCATCTCTATATGCGTTGTCTTTATACTTTGCTATAATTTTTTTCTTATCTTCTTTATAGAGTGATGTTATAAATTTAGATCTCCAAAATATTTTATACCAATGTTTTTCTTTGGTTTTCTTCATTTGGTGTTTCAATTTTTTTGAAGGTAAATTATCGTTTCCTTCAAAGTATATTTTATGGATTCTAAATCGCTCTCCTCTGTCTATTGTAATTTTCATCATTACACTATTATTAACCAGTGTATCTGGTTTAGTAGTAATGGTAACTTTAGGTCTTAGAAATCCTTTTTCTACGTAATAACCTCGACATACTTGTTTTATTCTAAATTTTTCATCTTCAGTTACTAATTTATCTTGAAACAAATCTAAATCTTCTCTTAGATTATCGGCATGCGACTTCGATATTCCTTTGAAACTATAACGAGATAATCGAGCTCTTTCTTTTAATCTTATAATTAAAAATGCATTTTCGCCCTGTATTTTTTCAACGTCTATTTGAATATCTGAAAATAATTTTTCTTTCCACAATTTATGTATTGCTTGTGTAATGTCGTCTCCAGGAATGGTTATGCTATTTCCTCTTATCAAACCTGATTTAGAAATAATTTGATTGTGATCTAAATTACGAACACCATCAACGACTATTCCTGCTATAATATAATCTTTAGGAGATAGATAATTTATTTTAGTGCCCTGAGCGTTCAGATTAAAAAACGACAGCATAGCCATAAATACGACTATTATTTGAGTTAAAACTTTATTCATTATCTATTATTTGTGCACTTGTTTTACCAAATCGTCTTTCTCTTTCTTGGTAATTTAAGATGGCATCATAAAAACTATTTTCTTTAAAATCTGGCCAAAGCGTATTGGTAAAATACAATTCACTATATGCTATTTGCCACAATAAAAAATTACTAATTCTTTCTTCTCCACTGGTTCTTATTAGCAAATCAGGATCGGGAATAGCCGAAGTAGTGAGGTAAGAACTAATTAATTCTTCATTTATTTCGTTTGCTGTTAGCTTTTTTTGTTCTACATCTTTAGCTATTGCTTTTATTGCTCTTTCAATTTCCCAACGAGAGCTATAGCTCAAAGCCAATACTAAAGTAATATTCTTATTTTCTTTTGTTGCGTTTATTGCGTTTTTCATTGCTCCAGAACAACTATCAGGCAAAGCACTTTCGTCTCCTATGGTTAATAATCGAACGCCATTTTTATTCAAATCTTCAACTTCTCCAACGATTGTATTGACTAATAAATCCATTAAAGCATCTACTTCTTCTTGGGGTCTATTCCAATTTTCGGTACTAAAAGTGTAGAGCGTTAAATATTTCACCCCGATTTTAGCTGCTGATTTTAAAACTTCTCGAACTGAATGTACTCCGCTTATGTGACCAAAAACTCTATCTTCTCCTTGTTCTTTAGCCCAACGTCCATTGCCGTCCATAATAATAGCGACATGTTCGGGTACATTACCTTTTAGTATTTGTTCTTTTTTAGTCATTCTACTTTAACTTTTTACAAGTTAGAACCTGTTACTTTTGTAACAAGCTTGCGAATATCTTAAATTTAATGTTCATAATAAAAAAAAATAGCTTTTAATTTAGTTTTAGTGATGCTTTTTTATTTTTTTAACACCAAATGAATATTAAAATGAGCTAAAAATAAATTGAATTATTTTTTTGCTAGTTGATGAATAAAATCTATT
>CAMZKF010000080.1 GCA_947311095.1 uncultured Flavobacteriales bacterium | reverse complement strand
TTTATTTTTTGAAGAAAAGAAGTGAGAAAAGAAACTATTTATTAGGCGTATTTAAATGTTAAGTTGGTATTAGTATAAAAAGAAGCCTCGCTAATTCGTATTAAACAATTTTTAAAATCATAATTTAATGTCTAAAATAATTTTATTTTTATTTACTGTACTGAGTTTTAGTGCGTGTAATTTTTTTGATAAAGAAGAAGAGAAGCCTCTGCTATCTCAAATTGATGGGGAAGCCTATTATGAACTTCACAACGGAAAAATGAATACTCAAAAGGCGTGTTTATATATTCTGGAAGGCAAGAAAGATAGTGTCAATTATAACCTAAAAATAGATTTACTAGATAGTTTAGAAGTTCCCGATAAAACATGGAGAGATAAATATTTTAAAGCAATTAACATTGTTATAGAAGAAATAAAAGAGGGGCAACCAGAGCGATTAGAAAAGTTATCTTTTGCTTATTTTTTACATTACCCCAAAGAATTTATCGACAACTTAAATAATGTAGGATTTGATAATATAGACAACTGGATGGACGTTATGAATTTAGCTTTAAAAAAAGCGATAGAACCTAAAGATATCACAGCTACAAGTGTCATTAACGCTAGTCTTTCAAATTGTAAACAATGCAATAAAAATGACAAGCAACTCATCATTAGATTTATAAAAAGTTTAGAGAATTACAATTAATAAATAGATTTAGAATTTAACTTATTTCAATATTCTACCATTAAATAATAAAAATAAATGTTTTTATACAACTTTATGCCTATTTTAGTGTTTTATAAATGATGAACAGAAATTTACTACAACTTATTTTTATTCTATTGGGGTTAATTCCAGTCACTTCTTACGCAACACATGCAAGAGGAGGAGACATTACCTACGAACATGTCTCAGGGTTGACTTATCGATTTAAAATAACAACTTGCACCAATATAGGAGGCTCTGCACAGGCTGATCGTTCAGAGTTATACATCAATTTTGGAGACGGAAGTGGCGATACCATTCAAAGGGTTTTACCCGTAACAGCTATCCCCGGTTACCCGAATTATCAAACAAACATTTACATTGGATTACATACATTTGTGACAGCTGGAACTTATATTATTTCAACCGAAGATCCTAATCGAAATGCAGGGATTCTTAACATTTATCCAGGAGGAAGTCCAAGTTCTGATCAAGTTATTTTTGCCATTAAAACAGAATTAATTATAAACCCATTTTTGGGAGAAAATGGAGCAAATAACTCTGTTCAATTCGATAATTGTCCTTGCCCTGCTATCGCTTGTGTTAATTATGAATATTGTTATAATCCGCAAGCAGTTGATCCAGATGGAGATAGTTTATCGTACGAATTGGTTGCTCCATTAGGTCAAAATGGAGAAGGTTTATTGATTCCTACAGCTTATACATTTCCAAATAATTATGGCAGTGGAGGAGGTACAATGACAATTAATCAAGCATCGGGTACGGTTTGTTGGAACAAGCCCGTAGTACAAGGGGACTTTAATTTTACCATAAAGATTATAGAATGGCGAAACGGATTTGAGGTTGGTTACGTTTATAGAGACATTCAATTGAGTGTAGAAAATAACTGTTCTAATGTGCCACCAGAAATAGATCCTATTCCTGATATTTGTGTAGTAGCAGGAGAAACTGTTCAATTTACAGCAACGGCAAACGACCAAAATTTGGGTGATTTTATAACCCTTACCGCTTCCAGTTCTACTTTTTCTACAGCTGTAAATCCTGCTACTTTTACTGTTTTGGGAAATAATCCTAGTGTAGGAACTTTTGTTTGGAATACTGATTGTTCTCATATAATAGCAGGGAATTACCACGTTTTATTAGCTGCTGAAGATAACGGTAGTCCACAATTTACTAATTACAAGCAAGTAACAATTAAAGTAACCCCTCCTAAACTACTCAATGTAAATGCAGTGGCTTTTGGAAACGGAGTAACTGTTAGTTGGAATGCTGCAACTTGCTCAAATGCCGAGGGTTATAGGATTTATAGAACTACAAATCCAAATTTTAATATGCCTGATTGTTGCGATAATCCAAGTCCAGAAGCAGAAGGGTTTGTTAAAGTAGGTGAGAATTTTGGAATTAATAATACCTCTTTTTTTGACAATACGAGTTTAACTTTAGGAATAGACTATTGCTATGTAATTACCGCTTTTTACAATTATGGACAGGTAGAAAGCTGTCCTTCAGATTCTAGCTGTGCTCGACTAAAAAAAGAAGTTCCAATTTTAACACACGTTACCGTAAATAGTACAGATGCATCCCTTGGAGTTGACTCTATAATTTGGTCTAAACCAACCGAACTTGATACAGCTATTTACCCAGGCCCTTATTTTTATAAAATTTATCATGGAAATACTATTGGCTCTATTAATACATTGTTGGGACAAACTTCAACAGCTTTATTTTTGGGTAATACAGATACTGCATATACTCATAATAATATAAATACACTAGACATCACTAATTATTATCGTGTTGAACTCTTTTATAACCATTTGGGAAGTGATAGTTTAGTTGGTTCTTCTAATGCTGGAGGTTCTATCTATGTCACTACAATTCCAAACGACAACCAAATTACTTTAAATTGGGCTGAAAATGTACCGTGGATAAATACATCTTACGAAATATTTAAAGGTTCTACAATTGGAGGCTCTTACGTCTCTATTGGAACAACAACCGCTCAAACGTTTACCGACACAGGCTTAAACAATGGAGAAACCTACTGTTATTATGTTAAAAGTACAGGTCATTATTCATCGCCTAGTATTATAAATCCTATTGTAAATTTATCGCAAGAAGTTTGTGCTAAGCCTATAGATTTAACTCCTCCTTGCCCTCCAGTACTAACAATTGAAGGAGATTGTGAAATAGGAATAAATAAATTAATATGGAGCAACCCCAATAATGATTGCGCTGATGATGTAATGAGTTATAGCGTTTATTACACAGCCGTAGAAGGCGATACACTGAAATTAATAGCGACAATAAATACATTGAATGATACTGTTTTTTACCACAGCAACAATGGATCTGTTGCAGGGTGTTATGCTGTAACAGCTACGGACTCTATTATTTATAACAACGAAAGTGTCTTTAGTGATATTGTTTGTTTTGATAATTGTCCTATTTACTTTTTACCTAATGTGTTTTCACCTAACGACGATGGTAAAAATGAATATTTTACTCCCTTAACTCCATATAAATATATTAAAGATATAGACTTTAATATTTATAACCGTTGGGGACAAATAGTATTTACAACAACCGATCCTGCAATTTTATGGGATGGTGTTCATAAAGATTCTGGAGAACCAGTTCCAGGAGGTGTTTACTACTATGAAGGTACAGTAAATACTATCCGTTTGTCAGGTATAGAACCAACTCAAATTAGTGGATTTTTTCATTTGTTTAGGGAGGGTAAAAAAGAATAAGGTTGTCCTCAATTTTAGTGAAATAGATTCTAAGGTTGTTAATTTATACCAATTAAATAATGAAATTTATAAATAGTTTTATTATCACTTATACCTCTTCAAATAAAAGAACAATAGCTAAAGGCTATTCTAATTTTATTATCATCGTCTAAGCAAAAATAAATTCTAATTTTTAATATTGTATTTCATTATTCATTTGGTATAACCCGAATTATTTATAGGTTTTCGTTATGAATATTCAAAATGTCAATAGAATTGGGAAACGCATATAAGTGGTTCACGAACACTTCTATAAGCAAATAAAAACAAGTGAGCTAATTGTAGTCCGATTTTGAGCTAAACAAATTTCGAGTATTTTCAATTGTAGCAGGTATTTTGGCTTTGTAATATGAAATTTGTGAATAATTCGAATTAAAGCACAACTGATATTTTTACATAAAAAAAGAGGTGCAAAATTAAGTGCCCTCTTTTTTTAATTTTACCTTAAATCCGAAAAGGTTTTAATAAAATAATCTTATTTTAATAATTTATCCAATGCTATATGTAAATTGTCTCCTCGCAAATTTTTACCAATAATAATTCCATTTGCATCTATTAAATAATTCATAGGCACTGAATTTACGTGGTATATTTTAGCTGCAGCACTGTTCCAAAAAAGTAAATCAGAAACATGATTTTTCCAAACCAAACCATCTTGTTCTATCGCTTTTTTCCAACTCGCTTTATTTCTATCTAATGATACATTATAAATATCAAATCCTTTTGCATTTTTAAATTTAGCTTTACTGTATTTGTGATAAGCTTTTACCACATTTGGATTTTCTCTTCTACACGGTCCACACCATGAAGCCCAAAAGTCAATCAAAACTATCTTACCTCTTAGGCTTGAAAGCTTTATAGTTTTTCCTTCAGGGTTTTCAAAAGCCAACTCTGGTGCTTCATCTCCTATTTTTAGCCCTATTTTTGTTTCTGTTTTTTGTTTCGCTCCAAACGGCCACGGCCATACAAAACTACTCAAGGTAACAAGTGTAATAAAAGCTATTATTCCTATTTTTTTCATCTGTCTAATTTGTTTAAAATTTACGGTATGTTACTTTACAATTATTGTACCACGTTACACCCTTCTAATGTCAGCTCCTAAATTATTAAGTCTAAGTTCAATGTTCTCATACCCTCTATCTATTTGCTCTATATTTTTTATTGTGCTAACTCCATCGGCAGATAAAGCAGCGATTAATAATGAAACACCAGCTCTAATATCAGGTGAAGTCATAGTAATCCCTTTAAGATTAGATTCTCTATTCATACCTATTACACTGGCTCTATGCGGATCACAAAGTATTATTTTCGCTCCCATTTCTATCAGCTTATCGGTAAAGAAAAGACGACTTTCAAACATTTTTTGATGAATCAACACACTGCCCTTAGCTTGTGTAGCTACGACTAAAATTATACTCAATAAATCAGGTGTAAAACCAGGCCAAGGCGCATCGGAAATCGTCATAATAGAACCATCTATAAAAGATTCTATTTCATAATGACTTTGAGAAGGAATATAAATATCATCTCCTCTTCGTTCAAGTTTTATTCCTAAGCGTTTAAACACACTCGGTATTTGCCCTAAGTTATCGTAAGAAACATCTTTTATCGTTATTTCGGATTGCGTCATCGCCGCAAGCCCTATAAAGCTTCCTATTTCAATCATGTCTGGAAGTACTCTATGTTCGCAACCTCCTAGTTTTTTTACTCCTTCTATCGTAAGAAGGTTAGAACCAATGCCTTTAATTTTGGCACCCATGCTATTTAGCATTTTACATAATTGCTGTAAATAAGGTTCACAAGCAGCATTGTAAATAGTTGTTGTTCCTTCTGCCAAAACTGCTGTCATTACTATGTTTGCAGTCCCTGTTACGGAAGCTTCGTCTAAAAGCATATAACATCCTTTTAGTTTTGTTCCGTCAACTTTATAAAAATGTGTTTCTTTATTATAATTAAAGTCTGCTCCTAATTTTTGAAATCCTAAAAAGTGAGTATCTAATCTTCTACGTCCAATTTTATCTCCTCCTGGTTTTGGAATATATCCTTTTCCAAATCGACCTAATAAAGGACCGATAATCATAATAGAACCTCTTAAACCACCTCCTTTTTCTTTAAACTCTTCTGTTAGCATATAATCTACATCAACAGCGTCTGCTTGAAAACTATATTTACCTTTCTCTAATTTTTCTACCTTAACACCTAGAGCTTGTAATAAGTTTATTAATTTGTTAACATCTATAATGTCGGGGAGATTACTAATAATAACCTTTTCTGGAGTCAATAGCACTGCATTTAAAACTTGTAAGGCTTCGTTTTTTGCTCCTTGAGGTGTAATTTCACCTTTCAATTTATTCCCTCCTCTTATTTCAAAAGTTCCCATAGCTTATTGTATTTACTTTTTTCGGTAATTATTTCGGTGGTTGTTACTCTTTTTATAATTTGTTCGCTTATTGTTTCTTTTGTTTCCTGAAATCTCAAATGAACTTTTATTGTAATTAACTTTAAAATGACTTAAAATCTCTGCTGTATTGGTTAATTCTTCTGGACTAATAGTAAGCTGACCTTTAGAATATTGTTCTAAATGTTTTACAATCACCTCATCGTTTACTGTATTTCTATTCCAAAGTAAAAAAGAGGTTTTTAATAAATTTGCTATTCTTTTAACCAAGAACAATTTTTCTTCACCATCGGGTAGCTTTACTGCTGCATCAATTAAATCTTCCATTATAATTCCATAATGACCGTTTTTAATTTTTCGTTGAGGATAAGGAATTTTGTCTGGCTTTTTTTCGAAAAAATCAGCCGATGGTTTAGGGTAAGGAGAATCTACATCTAATTGGAAATTTGACATAATAAACAAATGGTCCCAAAGGCGATGGTTATAATCTTCAACATCTCTCAGCTGAGGGGTAACCTGTCCCATTACCACTATAATCGCTTTCGCACATTTGTTTCTTTCTTCCTTATCGGTTAGTGTTAGACAATGATTAATCATGTTTTGAACGTTTCTCCCATATTCTGGAATAGACATTAAGGTACGTTCGGTATTATATTCTAACGAAGTTATATTTGCCATAAAAATTTTATAATAAATTCAAAGATAATAAATCAAAATTAGGAACAAACAATTAAAGGTTAAAAGAATTAACTAAACTTTGTTACTTAAGTAACTTACAATTAGAATATCTTTTCTTATTTTCGTATTAAATTCATTTTAGTTTTTATGTTAAAAGACAGTTTATTTAGTATATTTAAGTCAAAATGCCCTCGTTGTCACAAGGGTGAATTTTTTGTAGATAACAACCCATATCATTTAAAACATGCAGGTGATATTAGAGAGAAATGTTCTCATTGTGATTTAAAATACTCTCCCGAATTAGGTTTTTATTACGGAGGAATGTATGTTTCCTATGGGTTAGGAATTGCAATGTTTGTTGCCGTTTGGGTTGCCCTTTCTGTTTTATATCCCGATTATCCTCCATTTGTATTAATTTCTTTACTTTTTACTTCTTTAATCGTTTTAGGTCCGTATATTTATGCCTTATCTAAAATTATTTGGGCAAATATGTTTTTTAGTTACGATAAAAAATATGCTCAATTAGAAAAACAAAGCAAAAATGATACTAGACAAACTAAAGGATAATTATGGATTTCTTTTTGAAGAAGCATTAATCAACGAGATAGCAGAAGTTGGATTTCATCAATGCATGAAACGAGGAGAAAAACTACTCGAATACGGAAGTTATATTAAAAATATGCCACTTCTATTGGAAGGGTCTATAAAAATAGTTAGGGAAGATGCTGATGAAGGAGAATTGCTTCTCTATTTTATAGAACGAGGCGACACTTGTGCTTTTTCGCTTACTTGCTGTATGGGAAATAAAAAAAGTGAAATTAAAGCTGTAGTGGTTGAAGATGCTGAAATAATCTTAATTCCAGTTCTCAAAATGGAAGAATGGCTTTGCAAATACCAAACGTGGAAAAATTTTGTATTTGAAAGTTACAACATGAGGTTAGAAGAAATGTTGCTAACTATAGATACCCTCGCTTTTATGAAAATGGACGAAAGACTTTATCGTTTTTTAACCGATAAGGTAAAGTTAATTGGACCAACTACAATAGCCAATACGCATCAAGAAATTGCATATAACTTAAACACTTCTAGGGTTGTTATTTCTAGGTTGTTAAAAAAACTAGAAAAAGAAGGCAAAATTCAATTGTTTAGAAATAAAATTGAGGTTTTAAATTTTTAACATTTTATTCAATCAAAAAGCAAGTTAACAAATCATTATTAATTCTTTTTATTCTTTTTGGATACGTAATCCTACAACTAATTTGGTGGGCTTATCACATTATAGAACTAAACAAAGTTGTTCATTCAGACGCTTACATCATTCACAAAAAAACAATGATGATTGCAGGAGAGGCTGCCGTTTTTATTGTTTTACTTTTTATTGGTCTTTATTTTATAAGACGTTCTATCTTGAAAGAACTGGCTTTAGCTCACGAAAAAAAGAATTTTAATATGTCGGTAACTCACGAATTAAAAACACCTATAGCTTCTTCTAAATTATTTATCGAAACATTGATAAAACGTGATTTACCCAAAGAAAAAGAAAAAGAAATTTTAAGAAAAGTTTACGCTGATCAAAATCGTTTACAAAAACTCGTAGAAGACATACTTTTAGTAACAAAAATAGATGAATCAACGGTAAAAATTAGACTAACAAGAGTTAATTTAAAAACATTTATTGAACAAATAGTATTGAATATGGTTGGCGACAATCCAATATCTTTTGAGATTAACTCGACTATAAATGTTAACATCGATGAATTTTATTTCTTATCTGTAATTCAGAATTTACAATCTAATGCGGTTAAATATTCCAATCCTGATTCTAAAATAATATGGAGAGCTTATCAAAAAGCAGGAAAAACATTTATACGAATAGAAGACGCAGGTTCAGGAATTAATAAAACAGAAAAAGAACAGGTATTTTCTCTTTTTTACAGAACAGGAAATGAAGAAACTCGAAAAACAAAAGGCACAGGAATAGGACTTTATTTGGTCGTTAAAATCATAAAACTTCACAAAGGAAAAATAAAAATAATAGACAATATCCCCAACGGAACTATTTTTGAAATTGAATTGCCAAACTAAATCTATTTTTACCTATTTTAATTATTCAATCGCTATTTCATAAAAATTTGAAACAGAGCAATATTCCTAACTATTTTACATCTTTTTTACTTTCAGAGTAATAATCGATAACTATCCTAAAGTCAAAGTTTTGTCATTAATTTAAAAATTACAATCATAATTACATTTAAAATCAAATAGAGCTTTTATCTTTGACAATTATAAAAAAACAAGGAAATGAAAATTAAAACTATTTTAGGCTTAGTTGCCCTATCATCATTAACACTTAGTTGTGGTGGAGAAAAAAAAGAAGAAACCAGCACTACTGAAACTTCTGAAAAAACAACTGAAACCGACCACCATTCAGGGGCAACTAACGTTAATAAAATTCATTATAAAGATGAAAAACACTTACAAAACATTAAGCAAATCACCTTTGGAGGAGATAATGCAGAAGCATATTGGAGTTTTGATGACTCGAAGTTAGTCTCTCAAATAACCAATCCAGCTTGGGGAATTGAATGTGATCAAATTTTTATTGTAGATCCCAACGAGACTTACGAAAGCAAACAAGCTAAAATGGTAAGCACAGGAAAAGGTAGAACGACGTGTTCTTATTTTATGCCAGGCGACACTACTATATTATACGCTAGTACACACTTAGGTAATGAAGCTTGTCCACCTAAGCCAGAAAAAAGAACAGACGGAAAATACGTTTGGCCGATTTATCCCGATTTCGATATTTTTGTAGCCGATTTGGAAGGAAATATTATAAAACAATTGACCGATGGAAAAGGTTACGATGCCGAAGCAACTGTTTCTGCACAAGGCGACAAAATTGTTTTTACTTCAACTAGAACAGGCGATTTAGAATTATTTACAATGGACATTGACGGATCTAATGTTAAACAAATTACTTTTGATTTAGGTTACGATGGTGGAGCGTTTTTCTCGCCAGACGGAACTAAATTAATTTTTAGATCTTCTCGCCCAAAATCAGAAGAAGACGTTAAAGAATATAAAGAATTATTAGCTCAAGGATTGGTAAAACCAACCGATATGGAATTATATGTGTGTAATGTTGACGGAAGTAATTTACATCAAATTACTCACTTAGGTGGTGCAAATTGGGCTCCTTTCTATCATCCTTCTGGAAATAAAATTATCTTCTCTTCAAATCACGCTTCTGAAAAAGGTTACCCTTTTAATTTATACATGGTTAATGAAGACGGTACAGGCGAAGTTGAACAAATTACCTACGACGGAGTATTTGACTCTTTCCCTATGTTTAGCTATGATGGAAAAAAATTAATTTTCTCTAGTAACAGAAATAATAATGGCACACACGACACTAATCTATTTGTAGCAGATTGGGTTGACTAATCTAAAATTGATACTGAATAAAAAAAGTCTAATCTTTTAAGATTAGACTTTTTTTATGGATTGAATTAAAGGAGTTATAAATTCTTTTTAAATTCTCCATTTTTATAAAGCTTATGAGCTATTATTTTTTTTCCTTTTCGTCCATAAACAATCATTTCTCCGTGCTTTTTCCCGTTCTTATAGCCAATTACAGTTTGCGGTTGTCCTCTTCTAGTAAAAGTTTTAGAAACACCATTTAATTTACCATCTTTAAAACTATTTTCTACCGAAACCACTTTTCCTCCTGGGTAATAAAACTTCCAAAGTCCATCTTGCACTCCATAACTGTAACTTCCTTCAACTTAACCTAACCTTCTTTTTAAACTTCTCCTTTCCAACATACTCTTTTACATTCTTCAACTTCTGTCTCCAATCTTCTAACCTCGTATCTCCCCCAATTCAAAATTCCC
>CAMZKF010000079.1 GCA_947311095.1 uncultured Flavobacteriales bacterium | reverse complement strand
TTTCGATTGGTAGATCTAGCAGGTCGTATGGTTTTACAAAAACAGATAGGAAGTAACCGAGAAACTATAAGTACACAAAAACTAGCCAGCGGAGTTTATACAGCTATTGTCTCACAAAATGAGACTTCAATTTACACACAGAAAATAATTAAATTATGAAAAAAAATAATGAAGAGCCTGTCTAGCTTGAAGACACAAAACATTGAGTAAAATAATAAATAAATACTTTTTATGTTTTTAGGGAAACAAGCCGATAAGCATTAAATTTTGACACCGATACCAAGCCTTACTGAAAATTTTAAAGCGGTTTCAAAATTTGAAGTCATCTTTTTTCTTTCTTCTATAGGCACAACAGGATTACCTTCTCTATTGATAGAATAAGTATAGCTTACAAACGATAATGGTACGTTAAAATCTAAATAAACCTTTTCATTTATATTGTATTCTAAACGAGGTATGGTAGAAATATAAACACCTAAAGTCGTTCCTTGTTTGGGGAAAGAGCTAGAAATCAAGGGGTTAATTTTATATTGAGTAATAAAAGGAGAAACCGAAACTCCTATAAAAGGCATTAATTTTCTAATCTCTTTATTTTTAAGAATCAAAAATTTATATTCATACCTAAGTTGTAAATCAAATAGATTTTCTGAAAACTTACTCTGAGAAACAAGGGTAGAATCTGAAATATTATTTACCTTTCCTTTTAGTTGAGCCCCTTTCAAAAAGATGAACCTAGAAAGAACAAATTCAGATGAATTTCCATTGTTTTTTTTAATGACTATCGCTGGAGAAAAAGCAAATGGAGAATACTGCCCTTTTAGACTTATATTGCTAATTGAATCGTGACTGTTCGAAACCCTATAACCTACCGCCATAGGAGTGTAATTACCATACAATTTTACTTCTATATTTTTACTTTCCTCTTGACTCAGTAATCTAGTAGAAAACAAAATTAAAACCATTATTATTTTTACCTTTTTCATAAGTGCTTAATTTTACACATAAAACGCTATTGTTTTGTTTTTATTGCAATATAAATTATAAATAATTCTCAACATATATTATTGAAATTCAAATTCGATACGGCTGTTTAAAAGTTTATATAGTGCCTTTTTTTGCCAACTTACTTCGTTTGTTTTCTTTCAGAATATTTATAAATAATTCAATATAAAATCTGTCAAGCCTATTTCTATTGTTTTCGATTTATTACCTTTTGAACAATAATTTATCAAGTTTTATTTTATTCATAAAATTGTTTACCTTCATTTTTTTTACATACATTAGTTCTATAAATCAATGCTTTATGAAACAAATTAGTTTACTTTTATTAATTACCCTTACTACTCTAGTAGGTTTTGCACAAGTTCCCAACGCAATAGAGGGCATAAATTACCAAGGGATAGCTAGAGATGAGAATGGAGTTGTGTTGGCAAATGAGGAAATTTCTGTTCGTTTTATTTTTAGAAGTCCAACAAATTCTAATTTATTAACCGAAGCTCATGTTGGAATTGAAACCAATAAATTTGGACTATTCACTCTAATTATTGGCAGTCAAAACCCTGGTTCTTTGACTAATACTATTTGGAAACAAGCTACAAAAATTTTTATAGAAGCTGACCTTGGAGACGGATGGCAAAATATAGATGAAATTTCTTTAACAGCAGTACCTTATGCTTTCAAGGCTAAATATGAAGGGCAAAAACTAGATTACAACAGCACAAGTAAATACCTTAGAATATCTGACGGAAATAAAGATAATAACGGAAACCCTATTTTTATAGACTCTACAGATTTAAGCACTTTAACTGGTGGAGGAACAGGAACAGCCAATGACTGGCTAAAACCAGACGGAACAACTCCAAGTAATATTTCAGACAATATTTATACTGACGGTAAAGTTGGAATTAATACAGGAACTACGCCGCTTAATGCTCAATTAGAAATTAAATCTAGCACACAAGGAGGAAATGCTTTAGACATAAACGATGGAGGTAATTCTCTTTTATTTGTGAAAAACAATGGCAAAATTGGTATAGGAACAGCATCTCCTACCCATAATTTAGATGTAATGGGTAAGATAAGAATGAGAGGAGGTTCAGGAACTATTGGTTACATACCTGTATCTAATGCCAATGGTGTGATGACTTGGACTGATCCTAATTCTGTTTTTACCGAAGTAGATGGTTCTGTTACTAATGAAATACAAAACTTATTAATATCAGGTAATACACTGAGTATTTCTGGAGGTGGAACAGGAGTTACTTTACCAAGTGGTACAGACGACCAAAACATAAGTGGCTCTGGATTATCTGGAACAACTCTTACTATTGGAATAGAAAACGGTACTGATGAAACTGTGGATTTATCTGGATTAGATGATAAAGACTGGTTAAAAAACTCATCCCCAAACCACGCTACGTCTATTACTAATAATATTTACACAAGAGGTAATGTCGGAATTAAAACAAATTACGGCGATCCGTTACAAGCAAAATTGCATATAGTTCAGAATAATACTAATCCTGCTTTAATTTTAGGACATATCAACCAATCATCTAAAGAGTGGAAGTTTAATGTTGACGGAAGCTCTAATTTCTCTATTACAAAAGAAACGGCTTTAGTTCCTTCTTTTTATATTAAAAACACTGGAAACGTTGGAATTGGGACAAATTCGCCTACAGCAAAACTATATATTTCACAAACAAATAACAGTAATGGTTTAGTTGTTAATTGTAGTTCAACAAATCCTAATACAAAGATATTTCAAGCGTCTAATAATTCAGGTATAGGATTATATGTAAAAGGTAACGGATACGTTGGAATTGGTACTACATCACCGAGTAATTTATTCAGTATGAAAACACCTTCTACTTATGGGGGAGGTAAATATGTAGCAATAATAGAGAATACTATAAATAATGGACATGGTTTAAAAATTATTACAAATAATACCGTTGGTAAAGTCCTTTCTGTAGAAAGAACTAGCTCTAGCTTATTTATGGTTAAGGGAGATGGTAAAGTTGGTATTGGAACAAGTTCGCCTAGCCATCAACTGACTCTTTCGACAAACAATGCAGCCAAACCAACATCAAGTGCTTGGACTATAATTTCAGATAGAAGATTAAAAACAAATATTAACCCCTATACTTCAGGTATAAATGATTTACTAAAAATAAATCCAGTTTGGTTTACTTACACAGGAAAAGCAGGCATGCCTAAAGAAACAGGGGTCGGGATTATTGCCCAAGACCTTCAAAAAATAGCACCCTACATGGTTAATAGTTGGACTTATGAAAACACTAAAGAAGACACTAAAGAAGACTATCTATCTGTAGACAATGGAGCTATGACTTATATGTTGATAAACGCTACAAAAGAGCAACAAAAACAAATAGAACAACAAAAAGAACAACTAACTAAACAACAACTTCAAATAAACCTACTTATAGAAGAAATTGAAAAGCTTAAAAATAAATAATATGAAAATTTTAATATTCTTATTATTTCCCATCTCCATCTTTTCTCAACAAGTACTAAGTTCGGGAGGTAATGCACCTATAACTAATACAGGTAGTAAAACAATAGCCTTTACAATTGGCGAACCTATAACTACAACCAGTTTGGGAACAGGTAAAGTTATAACCCAAGGTTTTCAACAATCCGTAGAAACACCAGATACTTCTACCGTAACCGAAAATGCTTTTTCGCCTAACAACGACGGCAATAACGATACTTGGGCGTTTGTACAAGACGAGTTTAATACAAAAAAAATAGAAATAGAAATATTTAGCCGTTGGGGCAATATAGTGTGGGACAACAAAGAAAAACCAGATCAAACAACATGGAATGGTAAAAACAAAAGCGAAAAAGATGTTCCAGATGGCACTTACTTTTATACCTTAACCAAAAATGGAAAACCAATAAAAAACGGCAGTGGTTTTGTAGAAATAACGAGATAATTAAATCAATTGGTTCATTTGAAAATGTAGCAATTTAATATATAAAAAGTAAACATCATTAAACAAGTAAATAACATATTTCATTTGAATAGATTTCTAAAACTTCAGACCCTAAATTTAAAATTGGGAGTTTGCAGTTTAGGGCTTCTAATTTGCTTTATTAACATAAACAATACAACTTTTGGGCAACAAGATTTTGTACAAACACAATATATGTTTAACCTTTTTAGTATAAATCCTGCTTATGCGGGGAGTAAAAATACTATGAATGTAAACTTGTCGCACCGTAGCCAATGGGTGGGCTTGGAAGGAGCTCCACAAACACAAGTACTGTCTATTCATTCGCCTATTCTACAAAAAAAAGTAGGCATTGGACTTCAAGTATCTAACGACAAAATAGGACCTCGTAAAGTTTTAGGTTTGCACACATCTTATGCTTATCATATAAAACTAAGCAATGCAAAAATTGGCTTTGGTCTGAGAGCAGGAGCTTACCAATATTCTTACGATTGGAGTATCTTGAATTATAAAACCAAACAAGACGCTGTAATCGGAGTTGGCAAAGAAAATACAATGGCTCTTAATTTCGATTTTGGAGTTTATTATAAAAGTAAACTCAACTATGCAGGTTTAGAAATAGCACACTTAAATCAAGCAAAGGTTTATGTTGGCTACAACGATTCTATTACCGATTTTGTAGCTCATCTTTATCCTAGTGCATCGTTGTTTTACGGACACGCTTTCGAATTGAACAAAAACTTAGTTTTAAAAACATCTATTTTGGGACGTTCCGTTTCTGGTAATTACTATTTAGATCTTAATACAAGTGTACTTTTTAAACAATTTATTTGGTTAGGAGCTTCGTATAAAAGTGTAGGAATACTATCTTTGATTACTAAAATAAACGCCAATAAAAAATTAAGTATCGGTTACTCGTACGATTACCCTATTTCTAACACCTTTTTACAAAAATCTTCTCACGAAGTGTTTTTAGGTTATAACATTTCAATATTTAAAGATACAGGACTTTCGCCGAGGTATTTTTAATAGACTAAATTTTTAAAAAGTAACATTATCCAATTTTCAAATTACATATTTAATTTTAACTCATTTTTGAGATTAACAGCTTGGTGCTTGGTTTTTAATATTTTTAATTTTGGAATTTTTGCACAAGAAAAAAAAGCAGATAACTATATGCAAAACCGTTTGTATTTAGATGCTATAAAATCTTATAAAAAAGCAATAAAGAAAAATGAAACAGGCGAATTGCATCAAAAAATAGGTAAAGCATATTTATATTCAAAAGACTATACCAATGCCGAAATCCACTATAAAAAATCATTAAATTTTGAAAATAGTAACGATTCTAGTTTTTTCGATTATGCTAAAATATTGGTTATTTTAAACCACAGAAAAGAAGCAAAAAAATATTTCGACAAGTATTTACAAGCCTATCCTAAAGATTACTTAGCTTCTTTATATGTGAAATCGTACAACTCTATTTTAGATTCTAATACCTCTAAAAAAGATAATTATACCATTGCTAGTTTAAAAGGATATTTGAATACCGAAAACTCCGAGTTTGGAGCTGTTCCATTCAACAACGGCTTGTTATACGTTTCGGAAAACAATAGCGATTTGGTAAACGACGAAAAGCAACGCTCTACCAATACGAACTACTATTCTATTTTTTATAGCTCTAAAAACGAAACAGGTTATAGCAAAGGAAAATTATTCGACTCTAAAATAAATTCGGATTGGCACGAAGGTTCTATTACTGTTACTCCCGACAAAAAAGAAATTTATTTTTCGAGAACTTATAGAAATCGAAAATCGGAGGTTATGCAATTGGTTTCGTGTGAAATACAAGGAGGAAAATTAACCAAGCCTAAACCATTTCTTTACAATAATAAAGAATACTCTATAATGCATCCTGCTTTTAGCGATGATGGTAAAACTATTTATTTCGCAACCAACAACCCAAAAGGGAAAGGAGGTTGGGACATTTACTATTGTAAAAAAGACAGAAAATACGGTTGGTCGGCACCAAAACCTATCAACGGTATGATAAACACTGCGGGGAATGAAGTTTTTCCTTTTTACAAAAAGGGGAAATTATATTTTGCTTCCGATGGTCATTTTGGTTATGGAGGTTTAGATATTTTGGTTGCTTCTGAAAACGAGTATTATAAGAATATTAAAAACTTAGGCGAACCAATAAATTCGTCGAAAGATGATTTTGCTATTTATTATGCCGACAATAAAAAAGGTTTTTTTAGTAGCAACAGAACTACTGGAATTGGGAAAGACGATATTTATACTTTCGAAGAGTTAGTTCCTGCTATAAAGGTTGACTCTGCATCATCTAAATTAACAGGTATATTTGAATACAGAAAAGTGGCAAGACCCAATACGGAGTTAATTATATACGATGAAGATGGCAACGAAGTAGATCGAATAATGACTAATAAAAAAGGAGAATTTATTTTTAAGAAGTTAAAATCGGGAGCTAACTATACAATTAAACCAGTCGAAGACTTCGACGACGATGCTGATTTGTTTATCACCAACTCTAGGGGAGAGAAAGTATTGTTAATCAATAAAAATGGACGAAAATTTATTTATAAACAGCTAAAACCGTCTTATACCGAAAATTTATTTCCCATAGAAGAAGAAGAGCCTTCTTTTTTAATAATACCGTTAAAAGGTTTCGTTTTCCGAAAGTTAAAAGGCGATTTAAATGCTAAAATGGAAGTAAAGGTTTACGACGACGATGGACATCTAATCGGAAGAACTTACACCAATCCAGATGGAACGTTTATATTTAAAGCTCTTACACCTCAAAACAACTATCATTTAGTCATAGATGAAAGTGATGAAGATTTTGAATTGATGATTATAAATAAGGGAACAGGAAATTATAATCGCTTAAGCCATTCCAAAAAAGGGGAGTTTATTTTTCAACGGATAAAAGAGACCGACGAGGCTATGCTTTTGGTGAATGAAAAAAATGAATTAATTAGAATATTTCAGAATGAAAAATTTTCTTTAGGAAATATATTGTACGAGACCAATAGTGCCGAAATAGGAATTGATGCCGCTATAGAGTTAAATAAGCTTTATATTCTATATCGAAGAAACTCACACCTTTCTTTTGTTATAGAATCGCATACAGATAGCCAAGGAAGCGATAAATACAATTTAAAACTTTCTGAAAAAAGAGCTAAAAAAGTAATTGATTTTTTAGTTAAAAAAGGAATACCTAAGGAGAAATTAATTGGTAAAGGTTATGGAGAAACTAGACTTTTAAATAAATGTGGAAACTCTAGTGCTTGTTCGCCAGAAGAGCACGCTATAAATAGACGTACTGAAATAAAATTAAAAGGAGATAAAACTGTTTTTTAAGTTTTTAACAGTTAAGGTTGTTCCTTATATCTGACCAATTTAATTTTGAAATTTAACTCAAGTTTCGCACCCTTAATTAATAATAAATAGCATAAAAACCAAGGATGTTCCTTGGTTTTATTGTATCTTTAAGTTGTAATACAAAAGTACAAAACTTGCTAAAAAACAAAGATATTTCAAAAATTCAAGAAAATTTGGGTTAGTTCAGAATACTTAGAAGCACATTTAAACATACTAGGATTCAATAACATTAAAAAGAAGTTTAGTTGGTGTAAGAAATCAGGGATTTTATTTGTAGAATTAACCCGACTTGACTTTTTTTACCCGAATATAAATTTTCTTAAAAATATTTTTTTTCTTAAGACGCTTATTATCAATGATTAGTATTTTTTGAGTGAAATAGAGTAAAAATCATATATAGCTATTAATCAGTGTAATAGCTGTTTTCATTTCGCTCAATTTTCCCATACCCGCTTACGCTTATATTTAGTTGTGTTGCGACATAAGATTGTGTATAATTTCTTAATTCTCTTAGTTGTTTTATTTTACTCCCTACATTCATGGTATTATTCTTTTACTTAAAGTGGTAAATATACACTTAAAATGAAGTGTGTCTAATGTTTTGTGCGTTATTATTATAACATATAATACCAAAAGAACATCAAAATAAGCTAAATAAACCGCTTCTTTTTAGCTCATTTTAATATTCATTTGGCATCATAGGTTTTCGTTCTAAAAAGTCAAAAAACGTATT
>CAMZKF010000078.1 GCA_947311095.1 uncultured Flavobacteriales bacterium | reverse complement strand
TAAGAAATAAATATAAAATATAATATGGATATTTTCGAAAGAATAGCAGGAAATAAAGGTCCTTTAGGACAACATGCAAAAGGTTCTCATGGTTATTTTACCTTCCCTAAATTAGAAGGAGAAATTGCCCCTAGAATGATTTTTCAAGGTAAAGAAGTATTAACATGGAGTATCAATAACTATTTAGGTTTATCAAATTTACCAGAAGTAAGAGAAGTAGATGCTCAAGCAGCTAAAGACTGGGGACTAGGTTACCCAATGGGAGCTAGAATGATGTCGGGACAAACTTCTCAACACGAACAATTAGAGAAAGAAATTGCTAATTTCATGGAAATGGAAGCTAGTTATTTATTAAACTTTGGTTACCAAGGTTTTATGTCTATCATAGATGCTTTAGTTTCAAGAAACGATGTAATTGTTTACGATAGCGAATGTCACGCTTGTTTGGTCGATGGAGTACGTTTACACCAAGGAAAACGCTTTGTATATCCTCATAACGACATTGATAAATGTAGAAAACAATTAGAAAGAGCGAATAAAATAGTCGCAGAAACAGGAGGAGGAATCTTATTGATTACCGAAGGTGTTTTTGGTATGAGTGGAGACCAAGGAAAACTAAAAGAAATAGTTGATTTACGTAAAAATGAAGGATTCGATTTTAGATTAGTCGTTGATGACGCTCATGGATTTGGGACACTAGGAGATAAAGGACAAGGAGCTGGAGAAGCACAAGGAGTACACGGCGAAATAGATATTCTTTTAGGAACTTTTGCTAAATCAATGGCAAGTATCGGAGCTTTTGTTTGTGCAACAGCCGATGTAATCGAGTATTTATCATACAATATGCGTTCTCAAGTATTTGCTAAATCACTACCTATGCCATTGGTTATCGGGGCATTAAAACGATTAGAACTACTAAAAGGAGAAACACAAAGAAGAAAACTTTGGGAAGTGACAGACGCTCTACAAAAAGGACTTTTAGATGCTGGATTTAATTTAGGAAATTCCAACTCTTGCGTTACCCCAGTTATGCTTAGTGGAACGTTAGGAGAAGCAACAAAATTGACTTATGATTTGAGAGAAAATTACGGTTTATTTACTTCTATTGTCGTATATCCAGTTGTACCTAAAGGAATGATTTTGTTAAGATTGATTCCTACAGCAGCACATAGTTTAGCAGATGTTGAATACACAATCGACGTATTTAAAAAAGTAAAAGTAAAGTTAGATGCAGGAGAGTATCATTCTGAAAAACTTTTAAATGCAAATGCTTAAGATTAGTTAAAAAAAATAAAACAAACCTCTTTTTGTATTCATTTATGAAAAGAGGTTTTGTATTTTAGTCCAATAATGAAAAATCTAATTATAAAATTTATAGATGCCTTTTATTTTTTATTTAAGTCATTTATGCCTCTAAAAACCTATCGATATGCCGCTTGTGGAGGAGGAAATTTAGTACTAGATATTTTTCTGTATTTTATTTTTTATCATTTTGTCATAGCCAAACAAAATGTAGATTTAAACCTTATAGTGCTTAGCCCTCATATCGCCACTTTATTTATGGTTTTTCCAATAACTTTTACAACGGGTTTTTTACTCAATAAATACATTACTTTTGAAGATTCAAATTTGGAAGGAAAAACACAATTACTCCGTTATTTTTTAGTTGCAATGGGAGCAATTGTAATCAGTTATTTGCTCATGAAATTATTTGTAGATGTTATGGCTTTTTACCCCACCATTTCAAAAATAATAGCCACCGGCATTACCGTTATTTACAGCTATATTTTACAAAATTATTTTACATTTAAAGTTATCGATAAATTAGAAGAGTAATTTTAGAAGGGTGTTCGAGCGGGCTATCCACTATATCTTTTTTTGAAATAAAAAAAGGATGCCGTTCCTATCCCTAACACAAAAAGAAACTAATTATTCATAGGCTTTCGTTATGAAAAGTTAAAACACCAATATAATTTGGAAGCCCATAAGTTTTTTTCAGTAAAGAAACCCTAACGAAGTGGTGGTTCACGAATACCTTTTTAAGTAAATAAAAATACGTAAGCTAATTGTATTTCAATTTTGAGCTAAATAAATTTCAAGCATTTTCAATTGATGTAATCGAAAATTTGTAAATAATTAAGGGTAAGATTTACCTTCTATTTGCATTGCTCAAAATAAGAGTGAAATGATTTTTATAAATTAACATCTAAATTAACAATGAATTTAATATATTTGTTCTTTATTAATCCAATCGATAGATATAACTATTTATCTCAAGATTTTTATATGCAAAGTTTTAAAATCTTTATTTTATAGTTATTACCTTAGGCTTTAGTGTTAACCCCGTCAAAAGCAATTGAATTATGAAGCTAATTTTAATAATTATATTTTCAATAATATTTCTACATAATTCTTATGCTCAGTGTTATCCCGATAGACATAACACCACGTGGTACGATGGGTGGATTTCTTGCCAAACCGCTCCAAGCCCCAATCCTGTGAGAGGAAATTCGCATTGGGTTCAGTACAATTTAGGAGAAACTTATGTCTTACACGAATTGTTTATTTGGAATACCAATGCCCCTGATTTATTAGACTGGGGAATGCAAGAGGTAGTGATAGACGTTTCTAACGATGGAATAAACTGGACAGAAGTAGGCGTGTTTTTATTAAATCAAGCTACAGGTTTTAACCGACACGAAGGAGAGTTTGTAGTAAATTTAAACAGTATAAAAGCAAAACACATTCTCATTACGGGATTAAATAATTTTGGAGGATCTTGTTATGGGTTAAGTGAAGTAAAAATAAATGTAGATAATACTGTCGGATTGGACGAAAATGAATGTTTACGAGCCAATGTTTATCCCAATCCTTTTACCCATGAATTAAAATTAAACATAAGAGACAATTGCGCCAACCAATTAATTTACTATTCAATAGTAGATGCATTAGGAAGAGTTATAGTCCGAGAATCACAAATTAGTAAAGGAGAGACAAAGGTTATTCTTTCCGATGCAAAAATTCAAAAAGGAATTTACTTTGTTACACTAAAAACAGCAGGAAAGATTTCTAGAATAAAAGTAATAAAGCAATAGGCTTTAAAAGTAAACATAGAGAGCGAATATAAAAAAGCAACCTTCTTTTTTACAAAACGTTATTTAGGTTAAGAACAATAATAATTATGAATAAAAATAGAATTATAGGTTATCTCATTTTTTTGATTTTAACCATTTCAAATGTTACAAACGCACAACAAGGTTGCGATTTAAATGCTATTAGAGCTGCTTTTACTTCCGCTGGATGTACAGAGTTGTCTAGTTGTCAAACTACTTGTAGTATGTATTTTTATAACCCTCAAAATTTATCAGGGAGTGCGGCTCAAAATTTTGCTCAAAATTTAGGAGCAAATTTAGTATCTATTCAAAGTGGGGCAGAAAATACTTGTATAGGATCTTCTTTAGTAGCAAATAGTTTAAATGATTATGTTTTTATAGGTCTTACCGACGAAACTTTGGAAGGTACTTTCGTGTGGTTAGATGATGAGCCTTTAGGTTATTCAAATTGGGCTTCAGGAGAACCTAATGATAATGGAGGAGATGAGGACTGTGTTCAAATATTTCCTGATGGCTCGTGGAATGATTTACCATGCTCTGGATTAAACTCAGCTTCTGTAATAGAAGTTAGTCTTTGTCCTCAAATAACAGCCAGTAATGATACTACAATTTGCAATGGAACTTCAGCCAATTTGGTTTGCGATAACACAACATTTGGCTCTGCCCCATTTACCTACTCTTGGTCAGATGGGCAAACAGGTCAAGCAATAACCGTTTCACCTACCGTAACGACAACTTATACCGTAACATCAACTGATAGATACGGTTGTTTTGTAACTGAAGATATAATTGTTACCGTTGTAGATAACGTTACCCCTAGTTTTACATCTTCTTCTTATTGTGTATATGATTCCGTTTTGTTTACAGATAATTCTACTGTAACTTCTCCCGATGTTTTAACTGTTTTGGGTTGGGATTTTGGAGATGGAAGTGCACAACAAATGGGCAGTCAACTATATCACGATTACACAACAGCAGGAACTTATGTTGTTAGTCATGGCGTAACAACAGCAAACGGCTGTGTTGGTTTAGTAGTTAATAACATTACAGTTTACAATGCTCCTTCTGCTCAATTTTCAGTTCCTACTACTTGTGCAAATGTTCCTGTTAACTTTTCTGAAGCTTCAACTCCAAATGGTACAATTACAACTTGGAATTGGGTTTATGGAGATGGAATAGGAACAAGTACAAGTCAAAATGATGATTATACCTATTTAAACGGAGGCTCTTTTGATGTAGAGTTAAGTATAATTGACGACAATGGATGTAAAGATACTTTGGTGCAAACCATAACAATAAATAATCAACCACAAGCTCAATTTACTTTTGTAAGTGGAGGCTGTTTGTACGACACCGTATATTTTACCGATGCTTCCACGATTAATTCTCCCGATAATATAGCCGCTTGGAATTGGGATGTAGAAAACGATGAAGTTATAGACTATACAACAGCAAATGCAAACCATTTATATACTTCAGCAGGTGATTTTGACGTTACTTTAAATGTAGTTTCAAATAATGGATGTCAGCATAGTATAACACAAACGGTAACAGTAGGAGCAGTTCCTCAAGTTGGATTTTCTGCATCGACGGTTTGTGTCAATGGCGCCCCAACTACGTTTGTAAATACCTCAACAATTTCTTTTGGAACGAATGCTTTATTTGGTTGGAGTTTTGGAGATGGAGGAGTGTCAACCAATGAAAACCCAACACATGATTATTCAATAGCTGCTAGTTATCCTGTAACATTGCGTGTAATTTCTGATTTGGGCTGTATAGATAGTGTTACTTATAGTGTCGATGTATTGGGGAAACCAACAGCTGATTTTGCTCAAGATGCAATAGCAGAATGTGCTCCTATGTGTGTCAATTTTATAGACCAATCTTTCGACGATATTCAAATAGACCATTGGAGTTGGAAATTTGAAAACAACTTTGGAGAAAGTTTAGAACAACACCCCAATCATTGTTTTTTAAATGATGGAACTTACGATATTAGTTTGATTATTCGTAATGTTCAAGGGTGTAAAGACACCGTAGAAAAAGTAGGTTTAATAACAGCTTTTCCTCAACCTTTTTCTGATTTTACGTTCACTCCAGAATCGACAGATGTGTTGAGTCCCGAAATTGAATTTACCAACAATAGTGTAGATGCTGTGGCTTGGTCTTGGAACTTTAACGATGGAACAGACGAGAATTTAACCGATTACGATCCTGTTCATTCTTTTGGAGACACCGGTCATTTTGAAGTTGCTTTAATTGTATTTAATAACACATTGTGTTCCGATACTAGTTATCATATTGTTGAAATATTACCAGTTGACGAAGTTTTTGTTCCTTCTGCTTTTTCTCCCAATGGAGACGGTAAAAACGATGTGCTATATGCTAGAGGGTATATAGGCGAAATGTATTTTGCAGTATATGACCGATTAGGAAAAAAAGTATTTGAATCAACGAGTAAGGAGAACGGTTGGAATGGAATGATTAATGGAAAACAAGCTTTGGCAGGTGTTTACTCTTGGTATTTACAAGCTGTAGTCAATGAGGTCGAGCATAAGTTGAAAGGCGATGTTACTTTGGTAAGGTAGAATAATAAATAGAAAATAAATTTTGCAAAAAGGATAGAAACGGCATCCTTTTCTTTTTTTTATTTCAAAAAAAAGAAAAGATATAGTGGATAGCCTGACCTCGTTTTTTTAACGAGGATTTGCCCAAATAAAGAAAAGAATGAAGTTTATAATTAAGATAGTTTTTTTATTGCTTGTAGTTGGAAATAATTTTGCACAGGACATGCATTTTTCTCAATTTGATGTTAATGTAGTAACGCTTAATCCTGCTTATACAGGCGTAATGAAAGGCGACTATCGATTGGCTAATAATTATAGGAATCAGTGGGGAACGGTGAGTGCGCCTTATTCGACTTTTTCGGTGACGGGTGATGTAAATATTTTGGATAAAAAAGTAAATAAAGGTTTGTCTGATATTGGGATTGGACTCGGTTTTTTTAGCGATAAAATAGGAACTAGTAATTTAGCTCAAAATCAGTTTAATTTCTCATTGTCGGCAATACAACAAGTTAATTTTGACACTAAATTGTCGTTGGGATTGCAAGGAGCTTATAATCAACAGAGTATTTCGATGAATAATGTAACGTGGGATACTCAATTTCAAGGACATAAATTTCAAGAAGATTTACCGTCTCAAGAATTGTTTGGAAATAGTAAGTCAAACTATTTAGATATAAATGCTGGAATGTTACTGCAGAAAGAAAGTTGGGACAATACGTTTACTTTAGGAGGTGCTATTTATCATGTCAATTCTCCCAAGAGAGGTATTTTTACCAATGAAAAATTAGCACCAAAGTTAGTTGCTCATTTTAGTTACGATATAAAATTAGGACGTTCAAATTCTCAAAAAAGGTTTATACCTAAGGCTTTGTTTACGAGACAACGTAAGCATCAAGAAATTTTGGTAGGAGGTTTATTGCGACAATACATCACCGAGTCTAGTCGATATACTCAGTTTGCGAATGAGTCTTATTTTGAAATTGGAGGGTATTATCGTGTCTTAGATGCCATTGTTTTGGTTGCTGGAATAGATTTGAAACGTTTTCACTTTGCACTTAGCTACGATATTAATGTGTCTAAATTAAGAACTGCGACTAATACTATTGGAGGTTTTGAATTATCATTAGCTTACAAAGGTATTTTTTCTGACAATCGTATTAAACTTAAAAAATAATGCTAAAAGCATCTTTTATTTCTAGGGAATTAGAATTTAAACGTCCAAGTGGAACTTCTAGAGGGATTTTGAAAATAAAAAAAGTTTGGATTGTTTCTGTTTGGGACGATAAAAACGAAAAGATAAAAGGAATTGGAGAGTGTAATCCTCTAGTAGGACTGAGCATTGATGATGTTCCAAATTTTGAAGATAAATTAGTTGAAATTTGTACTAATATAGATGCTTTTTCTGTTGATTTAGCTGCTGTTTTAATTGATTATCCTTCTATTTATTTTGGTTTTGAAATGGCGTTGTTAGATTTAAAAAATGGAGGGAAACAAATTTATTTTAATGCTCCAATAGTGAAATACAACCAACCCATAAAAATTAATGGTTTAATTTGGATGGGCAATCATTCCTATATGCATCAGCAAATAGAAGAAAAATTAGCTTTAGGCTTTTCTTGTATTAAATTGAAAATCGGAGCAATTGATTTTGAAAAAGAGTTAGACTTATTAGCTTCGATTAGGGCAAAATATGATGAAGAAGAATTGGAACTTAGGGTTGACGCAAATGGCTCGTTTTCGGTAGAGGAAGCATTGGAAAAATTACACGCTTTAAGTCAATACGACCTACACAGTATAGAACAACCAATAAAACAAGGTCAATTTGAAGCTATGGAAGAACTTTGTGAAAAAACTCCTTTCGACATAGCCTTAGATGAAGAACTCATTGGATATAAGACCGTAGATGAAAAACGTGTTTTATTAGAAAAAATAATGCCTCAATATATTATTTTAAAACCATCATTAATTGGAGGGTTCAAAGGCTGTATGGAGTGGATATCAGTTGCCGGAGTATTAGGTATTCCTTGGTGGATAACGTCAGCTTTAGAATCTAATATTGGATTGAACGCTATTGCTCAGTTTACGAGTCAATTTTACAATCCATTACCACAAGGATTAGGAACAGGACAGATTTACACTAATAATTTTGAGTCTAAACTAAAATTAGAGGGAGAATGGTTGAGTTTAAAGTAAGCTCTAACTCATTCTAACATAAACAACTTGTTTTGTTTCAAAAAAATCGCCCTTAAATTCATCTTTAATGTAATGTAAAGTTGGATTGTATTTAAAATTAACCTCATTTAATTCTTCATGTAAATCACCTCCCTTTAAATAAAGAAGTCCATTAGGTAAATCATTAAAACTATGCGATTTAAATTTGTTTTTAATCCAAGGAACAAATCGATTCATTCGAGTAACTGCCCTACTGATAACAAAATCAAAATTTCCTTTTACCTTCTCTGCTCTTTGATGAACACCTGTAACATTGGTTAATTCCAACGCTTTTGCAACTTCGTTAACTACTTTTATTTTTTTACCTATAGAATCGACCAATAAAAAATCAGTTTCTGGAAAAAGAATAGCTAAAGGAATACCAGGGAAACCACCTCCTGTACCTACATCTAGAATTTTAGTATTGGGTTTAAATTCTATAATTTTGGCAATAGCTAGCGAATGTAAAACGTGACGTTCATAAAAGTTATAGACATCTTTTCTACTAATGACATTTATTTGTTCATTCCAAAAAGTATATAGTTCTTCTAATTTATCAAGTTTAGCATATTGTTCTGCCGTTAAATTAGGAAAGTATTCTTTTATAGCATTCATAGCTTTTAATTTTTGTTTGTGGTACCAATTAAATATTTTCTTTACTATCTTTTAATATGTTGTATAAAAAATCTCTAGCTCTAAACAATTGAGCTTTAACAGTGCCTAAAGGTATATCTAATTTAGTGGCAATTTCGTCGTAGCTCAATTCATCGAAGTATCGAAGTTCAATTAAAGTTTTATATCTAGGCTTCAGTTTTGTTACGATTGAACGCATAAGTTCTATTTTTTGTCTTCTAATCGCTTGTTCTTCTGGATTTCTAGTTGGACTCTTTAATTCAATCATAAAAGAATCCCCGCTATCGTTTTCTATTTGATTGTCTATAGAAAGTACATTTTTTTTCTTTTTTCTTAAAAAATCAATGCAATGATTCGTTGCAATTCTAAATAACCAAGTACTAAAAGCATAAGTAGGAACGTACTGATGTAAACGATTAAAAGCTTTTCCAAATACTTCAATGGTTAAATCGTCTGCATCATCTCTATTGTTTACCATTTTTAAAAGCATAAAAAATATAGCATCTCTATACCTATCCATTAATTCTGCATAAGCTTTTTGGTCTTTATTCTCTAGAGCTTGAGTAACTAAATTATAATCGTATTTAGCTTTTTCAGAAAGATGACTAAGTGAGTTTTGATTGTTCATGGTAATAGTATTATAAACGTTTGCTTTTGAGAAGTAATAATGGATTAAAAAAGATAAAGAAAAATTCTAAAAAGGGAGCAAATAGAATTAAATCGCTACTTCCCATAATTTTAAAAGGGCGAAGGAAAATAAGTATTTGTACAAGAGTTCTAAAAAGTAAAAGTCCTGAAATTATTAGAGGATAAAAATCTTGAGCCAACAACACACCGTAAGTAAGATATAAAACAATAAGCGAAATAGGATATAAACCAAGTAAGAATAATTGATAATATTTGTAACGTCCACCTGTTGTTAAGTGCCTCTTTTTTTGTTGCCACCAAGCACTGTATGTCTTTTTTGGTTCAGAAAAAGTTACTGCGTTTTTATTAAAAACAACAGCGCAATTTTTTCTAGTACCAGCTTCATTCACAAACAAATCATCGTCGCCAGATGGGATATGATAATGACTTTTAAATCCTCTAACCGAATCGTATAATTCTTTAGAATAAGCTAAATTTCGACCAACTCCCATATAGGGAATACCCGCTTTTGCAAATGAAAGATACTGCATTGCAATAAAATTAGAATCGAATCGAATCAGTTTATTTAAAAATCCTTTTGTCTTTCTATATGGACCAGCTCCAAGAACTAGCATTTTATTGTTTTCAAAACCTTTTACCATTTCAGAAAGCCAATGTTCATTAACGGGTTTACAATCGGCATCGATAAAAACCATTCGATCATAATTAGCTCCTTTAATACCTAATGTAATTGCCATTTTTTTAGCATAACCATCTTTTTTTAAATCTGGTAAATCTACAATTCTCAAATGAGGATATTTATGTTCAAACGCCAATAAAACATCTAACGTTTCATCCCACGAACGGTCGTTAACAACTACGACTTCATATTTATTATAATTTTGTTCGAGTATAGAAGGTAAAAAGTTTAATAAGTTTATCTCTTCATTTCTAGCAGCTATGATTACAGAAATAGGAAAGTTGTTTTTTGAAGAAGAAGATTTTTTTTTACTACTCAATCGAATATAAAAAAAGAAATAGTATATTAATTGAACAAATAAACTTACCAAAAACAATAGGAGTACTTTATTAGATAATATGTCAACGTTAAAAATCAAAGTGTAAGTTTATATAAAAAAACAAAAATAGGTATCTTATATTATTAAAACATAAAACTTTTGTTACGTTATTCACAAAATTATGAACGATAAATAAAATAGAACTCTTTTTATTCTAAAATTTGGAATAAAAAGAGTTAGATAAAGTGTATTTACTGAAAAATTATTATTTTCGTAAAAACTATAAATTTAAATTAAAAAACACATCATATAAATGAAATTTGGAACAAAAGCAATTCACGCAGGATTAGAGCCAGACTCAGCAACAGGAGCTATTATGACTCCTATTTATCAAACATCAACTTACGTTCAAGAAGAAGTTGGCGTACACAAGGGATATGAATATTCAAGAACAGGAAATCCAACCCGAAATGCTTTGGAAGATAATATAGCAGCAATAGAAAATGGTAAATTTGGAGCCGCATTTGGTTCAGGATTAGCCGCTATTGATTGTGTTATGAAAATGCTGAAACCTGGCGACGAGGTGATTTCAACAAATGATTTATATGGAGGAACTTATCGTATTTTTAAAACGATTTTTGAACAATATGGTATTAAATTTCATTTTGTACCAATGGGAGACATTGCAGGAGTTGAAAAAGTAGCTAACGAAAAAACAAAATTGATTTGGGTTGAAACACCAACTAATCCAACCATGCAAATTATAGATATAAAAGCAATGGCTAAAATAGCCAAAGCAAATAATGCTTGGTTAGCAGTTGACAATACATTTGCAACACCATATTTGCAAACTCCTTTAGATTTAGGAGCTGATATTGTAATGCATTCTGCAACTAAATATTTAGGCGGTCATTCAGATGTAGTGATGGGAATATTGGTTGCAAAAGATGAAAAAATAGCAAATGAAATTTATCGAATCCAAAATAGTTCTGGTGCTGTTTGTGGTCCTATGGATTCGTTTTTAGTATTGAGAGGTATTAAAACACTTCACATTAGAATGCAACAACATTGCAAAAACGGAAAAGAAATCGCAGCATTTTTAGTGCAACATCCTAAGGTTGAAAAAGTATATTGGCCTGGCTTAGAATCGCATAAAAACCACGATGTAGCAAAAGAACAAATGAGAGATTTTGGAGGTATGATTTCGTTTACTTTGAAAGGAGATAAATTAGATGATGCTTTAAATATTGTAAAGAAATTAAAAATATTTGCATTAGCAGAATCTTTGGGAGGGGTAGAATCTTTAATTGGACATCCTGCAACAATGACTCATGCCGCAATACCGAAAAAAGAAAGAGAAAAAAGTGGTGTTTCTGACTCATTAATTAGATTGAGTGTAGGTATTGAAGATGCAGAAGATTTATTAGCAGATTTAAAACAAGCGTTAAATTAATAAACTATTTTTTTTAATAGACAGAAACCAAATCGTTAATTGGTTTCTGTCTATTTCAACATTAAAATATAACAAAAAAAGATGAAAACACCAATAGGTATTCCTTCAGTCGATTTAGCTGATTTTTTATCAAATGATAAAGCTAGAAAAGAAAAATTTGTAAAGCAAATAGGAGAAGCTTATGAAGAAATAGGTTTTGTAGCAGTTAGAAACCATGGGATAGAAGACGAATTGATTGAGCGTTTATACAAAAATGTAAAAGCATTTTTTAATTTACCTAAAGCTGTAAAAGCTAAATATGAAATAGAGGGAATTGGAGGACAAAGAGGTTATACTTCTTTTGGTAAAGAACATGCAAAACAGCGAAAAGCAGGAGATTTAAAAGAATTTTGGCATTTCGGTCAGTTTGTTGAAGATGGAGACCCAATAAAAGAAATATATCCCGAAAATGTATCTGTAAGTGAGTTAGATGAATTTTTACCTACTGGAGAAGAAGCTTATCAAAATTTTTTAGAAACAGGAGGTAAATTGTTACGAGCTATTGCTTTGTACTTAAAAGTCGATGAACATTATTTTGATAAACACATACATAATGGAAATAGCATTTTGAGACCAATTCATTATCCTCCAATAGTAAACCCCGAACCAGACGCTGTAAGAGCGGGAGAACACGAAGATATTAATTTAATTACGCTATTAATTGGAGCTTCTGCCGATGAATTGCAAGTCTTGAATAAACAAAACGAATGGGTGGCTGTAACATCAATCGAAAATCACATTATTGTTAATGTAGGAGATATGTTACAACGGTTGACTAATAATCAATTACGTTCTACAACACACAGAGTCGTTAACCCTCCAAAAGAGAAATGGAATGAAGATCGTTTTTCTATCCCATTTTTCTTACACCCAAGACCAGACATGCCTTTAGATTGTTTACCTGAATGTATTAATTCAACGCATGAAAAAAAATATAAAGATATTTTAGCAGGAGATTACCTCGATCAAAGATTAAAAGAAATAGGCTTGAAGTAAGAAACAAGTAAGAAGAGAAACTATTTATTAGAAGCATTTCAATGTTAATTTGAAGTGAAGTGCAAAAAAGCTTTATCATCTGATAGAGCTTTTTTTAGGTTAACATGAGTTTATTGAAAGTTGCAAAAGTTTTTATTACTTGAATTTTAGCGGTAACTTTGTTTATATAATGCTTAGTTGTTTGATAATTTTAAAGTATTGCCTAAAAATAACAGAAGTAATCATCTCCATTACTTTCTTAAAATTAAAAAACATGAAAATAATAATAATCATATTCGTATTTATCGTTCAAATAGCAACTAGCTACGGACAGTTTACGCTACAACAAGCCAATGAGGTTTACAACTACAACATAGT
>CAMZKF010000077.1 GCA_947311095.1 uncultured Flavobacteriales bacterium | reverse complement strand
TTTTTAAAAAGAGAATTAACCAACTGTTCTACTAAATAAAAGTCTGACTTGTTTAGATTCATTTTAGAGAAAATAAGGCTTTTATAAGGAATGTAATCGGTAATAATTTGATGATGCTCTTGATTATGAAATAGGAATAATTGTTTACTTCTATCTAATATAAACTGTACTTCTGCATGAAGTATAAAATCATTATTGTTGTAAAATTCTTTTAAAAAATCGTTTTCTTCAAATTCTTCTAATAAGAGTGAAGTTTGAAATTTATTTGCTAAAAATTTTGCTAAAGTTGTTTTTCCTGCCCCTATATTTCCTTCTATGACTATGTGTTTATATTTTAACATCTAATTTTGTAACTAGGCTGGTTTCTTTAAGATTATTTAAGGCTTCGTTTACCGATATTGCAAAGGTAGGAATAATCCAATTAGATGCAATTTCTTGTACTGGTTTTAAACAAAATATTCGTTCATGCATTCGAGGGTGAGGAACGGTTAGTGTTTTGGTAGCAATAATTTCTTCGTCGATTAGAATAATGTCTATATCTATTGTTCGGTCACTGTACCTAATGTTTGAGTGTCGAATTCTATCTAAATTGTCTTCAATAGAAAGGCATAATTCCAACAGGGATTTTGGTGAGATAGAAAAGTTTATTTTTACAGCGACATTGTAATATTTGTTACTGGATTTGTATCCAAATGCAGGACTTTCGTAAACGCTAGAGGTTGTTATAATTTTGGTTTTTTCTGTGTTTAAATAACGAATTCCTTTTCTTAAATACGCTAAGCGATTGTCTAAATTACTTCCCAATAATAGTATTGCTTGTTTCATGTAGTTACGGTTACTTGAAAGGTAATTAGAGGTTTTTAATTATTTTTTTTCTTCAAAGTTTAAAGAAGCTGAATTGACACAATACCTTAGTCCTGTTGGGCTTGGACCGTCTTCAAATACGTGTCCTAAATGTCCGTTGCATTTGGCACAAACAACTTCGACTCGTCTCATTCCATGGGAATTGTCTATTATTTCTTTTACATGCCCTTTTATGCAGTCACTATAAGCTGGCCAGCCTGAGCCAGAATCGTATTTTTCGGAAGAATAAAACAATGGATATTGACAGCCTCCACAAAGGTAAATTCCTTGGTCGTGTTTTTTATTGTATTTTCCTGTAAATGCTCTTTCTGTTGCCTTGTGCCTTAGTATTTGGTATTCTTCTTCTGTTAGAATTTCTTTCCATTCGGCATCGGTCTTTATTAGTAATTCTGTTTTTTTTATTGAGTCTTCCATGGTTTTTGTTTGTGCGAATGAACAAGATACAAAATATAGTGTAAGAATTATACTGAGTGTAACTGTTTTCATAAGGTGTATTTTTTTGCGTTAGGGATAGTAGCGTTAGCTTTTTGTTGGTGTAAATATAGTGAAACTTGGGCGAAAAGAGCGACTTTAGAAGCTCCTTTTTGGCTTAGTTTTACTTTTTATACCAACAAAAACTACAAGTGAATAGCCCGTTTAAACGCCCTAATAAATGTTAGCAACAACTACTAGTGGTGCTTTCTCCGTCGGTAATTGTGTAGGGAATGTTTCCTCCGCAACCTTCGTAAATTCCGAAATGAGTGTCCCAAGTTCCATAGAAATCAAAGTGTTTTTGAAAGCGGGTTTGGTGTAGCATATTGTAAGTGTTTCCGCAAACTGACTCTATTTTTCCTTTTGGAAAGTAGTGGTGATTGTCTAATTCAAAGGCAAATTCTTCTTCTGGAATGCCTCCTTTATACCTTACTGCTTGTCCGTAATCTTCGCAGTCCGATTCTAGGTCTGCTATTTTGAATAATCGATAGGTTACAGAATAAAATTCGATGTCGCCAAGTAATTCTTCTAGCTCAGGATTGTCAACTGTTACGGGTTTGTCTTCGGTTACACGAGGGTCGGTAAATCCTGCTTTTTTGGCAAAGTTTAAAAAATCGTTCCAATAAAGAGCTCCGCTTAGGCATTCTCCCCAAAGGATTCGATTGTCTTGTAGTTTTTGAGGTACTCTACGGTCGCTATAAACGTCGGAAAAATACATCTCTCCTCCTGGTTTTAGAAGGTTGTAAGCGTCTTTTAATACTTTTAATTTATCGTTTGCTAAATTTAGTACACAATTGGAAATAATTAAATCGAAAGATTCTTTTTCTAAATTCAATTCGCCTAAGTTTTCGATGTTTCCTTTTATGAATCTTACGTTAGATTGTTTGTATCCAAATTTTTCTCGATGGTATTCTATATTGTTGTTGGCTACTTCTATTTGTGCGTCGGTCATATCCACACCAACGACGTATCCGTTTTCTCCAACTAATTGGCTGGCAATATAGCAATCTCGACCAGAACCTGAGCCTAAATCTAAGATTTTTAAACCCTCTACTGCTGAGGGAATGGTTAATCCACAGCCATAATATTTTGATTTTACTTCTTCTGAAATCTGACTCAAAGCTGCTGTTATATGCTTAGGCGGTTTGCTTAATGTACAACAGGCGTTGGTTTGCAAATCGTTAGTTGTTTGCAATTCTTCTCCGTAATATTTACTTACTTCTATGTGTTTATCGCTCATGTTTATTATTGTTGTGAACTTGGTACAATACCAAAAGAACATCAAAATAAGCTAAAAATAAATTGAATTGTTTTTAGCTCATTTTAATATTTATTTGGTATAAAATAGCTTTTTTATTGACGTTCTATTTATGATTTCCTTACAGGGATTAAAAACAAAAAAAGCCATACCTTACGATACAGCTTTTTTGTAATTAATTATTTCACTAATTATTTAATGTAAACTTTTTTAGTTACAATTGAATTGCCTTTAGTTATTTTAACTAAATATATTCCGTTGTTTACCATGTTTAAGTTAATTGAAGTATTTCCGTTTACTTTTTCATTAGAAATTGATTTTCCTAATAAATCAATAACTGAAATATTATAATTTCCTTCAATACCTCTAATATTCAATTGGTTATTTGCATAAAAAACGTTAGCTTCAACCAATTCGTTTTCATTTACAGCAGTTGTCTGTCCTGCTTCAATAGCTGCTCCTGCTGTTTGTTCGTAAGCAAAATCTTTTACAATAACAGATCCTGCGTTTTGAGCTACATCAACTCTAATCCATCCATAATGTAAAGCTCCGCTAATCATAAATTCTACACCTATAAATTTATCTGTTGTGTTGTCAAAATCTCCTGAAGATGCCATTGCGGTATGAATTGACAAACCTCCGTCGTCCATAAATAACGATGAGCTAGAAGTGTTGTTTATATAAGCTCCAGATGCATCAATAGTTGTTCCCGAACTTAAAGCTCCTAATTTTAATACGTCTTGTCCATTTCCCAATGGAGTGACAGTTCCTAATGCTTTATTACTGCCCATTAATGAAGCTCCAATAACTTTTGCTCCTAAAGATTGACCTTGTGCTGTTACTGTTGTATCTAAGGCAAAAAGAACATAATCCGTTGTTCCATCGTTATCTAAATCGATGTTTAATGTTTCTCTTGTTGTTGCTGGAGTTAACGTTACGTCGTTAATGTCGGTGTAAACAACCTGAGCCATTGATGTAAATCCTAGCCCTAATGCTAGTATCGAAAGTAAGTTTCTTTTCATATTTGTAGTGTTTTGTTTTAAAGACCTTTTTTTTAATAAAAGGTTGCTTTTAATTTAAAAATTAATCCAAATATAAGGAAATAGATTTATTTTTTTTATTTTTTTAAAATATTAATTGAATCTTTGCATTTAACATCGTTAATTGTAAAACTATTATGAGCATTTTAAAGTTATTATCTAGTATTGTTATCCTGCTCTCTTTTTCTTTTTTTCTGTCTAATTGTAAAAAAGAGAAGTTAAACTTATCGACCTCTACCAAAGTTAGTTTTTCGACCGATTCTATTTTTTTTGATACTATCTTTACAACAATAGGCTCTACCACAAAACGGTTTAAAATTTACAATAAAATAAATCAAAAAATTAAGATTTCTAATATTTGGTTAGAACAAGGAACTTCTTCAATGTTTAGAATAAATGTTGACGGATTGTCTGGCGTTAGTTTTCAAGATATAGAAATAGAAGCAAAAGATAGTTTGTTTATTTTTGTAGAAGTAACCATAGATCCTAATAATACTAATTCGCCTATGGTTGTGCTTGATAAAATAAAATTTTTAACGAATGGGAATGAACAGAACGTAGTGTTAACAGCTTGGGGACAAGATGCTTATTTTCACAATAAAGAAATTATAGCGACTTCAACTACTTGGGCAAACGATAAGCCCCATGTTATTTATAATTACTGTGCTGTCGATTCAAATATAACGCTTACTATTCCTAGTGGAACAGAAATTTATTCGCATGCAAATGCTACTTTATTGGTTTACAAAGGAAGTTTAAATTGTCAAGGGGTTTTGGGAGATCCTATTGTTTTTCAGCAAGACCGATTAGAGGATTATCTTCTTTCAACTGCCGATAGCGTTTCAGGTCAGTGGAGAGGGATTCGCTTTTTTGAGGCTAAAAACAGTCAGCTAGATTATGTGGAAATTAAAAATGCTTTGATTGGAATCCAGATAGATACGGCTAAGTTTGGGCATGTAATTAACCTAAATTCAGTTAAAATACACAATAGTTCTTATGCTGGATTATTAACGCAGGGAGGAAATATTACGGCGGTAAATTCTTTGTTCGGCAATGCAGGAAATTATAGCGCTTTGGTTTCTATAGGAGGGAATGTGAATTTTGATCATTGTACTTTTGGAAATTATTGGAATACTCAGCGAAACTCAACATTGTTTGTTTTTAAGAATTACTATGAAGATGCCTCATCTACTATAAATTACCGTCCATTTTCTAGTGCTTTGTTTACAAATAATATTTTTTATGGAGCAAATGATAATGAATTTTTATTAGATACACTTTCGAGTTCCATAGCAGGAGTGTTAGCTCCCAATGTTTCTTTTGCTAATTGTTTAGTGAAGTCGGAAGATGGAGTTGGTAATGCGTCGGTTTTTACAGATTGTTTTGCAAATTCTGACCCTACTTTTGTTAATCCTACTTATTGGGATTTTTCGTTGCCTAGTTCTTCTTTCGCAAAAGGAAAAGCAAACAATTCTACTGTGGCAATTGATATAGATGGGAATAGTAGAAATACCCCTGCAACATTAGGATGTTATGAATAATATAAAAAAAATGTTAGCAATTAAAGAATATAGGGGTGTTTCATTGACGAATAGTTGGTTGTCTAAAATTATAATACAACTCAATAGAGATTTGTCGATGTCTGGTTTTGATAAAGTTTTTGACACTAATTTGACAGCACTTGAATTTGAAAAAACGGCAATTGATTTTTTTGAAGAACTTTTAACTAAAAATAATCCTCAATTATTTAATCTCTTGTATCGAATAGATGTTAACCAAAATGAAATTACAAAAGGAGGAGACTTTCCTCAAGTTTACCTTACCAAATTAATTGTAGAACGAGAATTTAAAAAAGTGGTGTTAAAAAAAGAGTTTAGTAAATAACAGTCACGTTAAAAAATGAAATTAATCGATACAAAATGTAACTTCTCTATTGACGGAGAAAATATTGAATTTGGGTCTGGGCTAAAAGAGTCGGAACGAATATGGACAATAGGGGAATTGTATAAATTGAAAAACAAACATACTTTAAAAAGAATGTAAAACAATGCAAGTATTAGGTTATCAAACATTAATAGAGTTGCACGGGTGTAATTCAAAAAAGATAAATAATTCAACTCTTGTTGAAGTTACTTTACTTGAAGCAGCCAAAATTGCAAACTTGACTGTTGTAAATACAACAATACATAGTTTTTCTCCAATTGGCGTAAGCGGTGTAATAGTGATAGAAGAAAGTCATATTGCTATACACACTTGGCCAGAGCATAATTATGTTGCTTTAGATTTTTTTACCTGCAATGATTCTTACAACTTACAAGAAGCAATAACGTTTATTAAAGGTGAATTTGAAGCTAAAACTATAGAGCAGAACACAATAAAAAGAGGATGTAATTTAATGTAAAAAAACTCTGAATATTCAAGCTAATTAGCTTTATCTCTTTTGTTTTGTTGAGACAGATGCGTAAAGTTTAGTTTTAATCGAGTCTAAGAGTCTTATAACTCGTAGAAAAAAATAAAATCATAGCACTTATTAAGACTAAGAATTGTACCTTCGTCTATCAGTATAATATAGTCCTTTAATGAGGATAAAAATAAATTGTGGAAAAGAAATAAACTTATGAGCGATTCTTTTGAGCCAAAATTAACCGAATTAAAGTTAGGTTATACGTTTGACTATAATCTAAAAACATGGATTGTAGAAGAAGTCTATCATTACAAATGGGGCAACAATTTCACAAGTATAGAATACAAAGTTTATTCGGGAGATGAAGAAGGTTATTTGGAAGTGGAAGACGACGGAATACTAAAACTACTTTTTAGTAAAGATATTGATATTTCTCTATCTCATTCCGATTTTACCGCTTATGGGACACCCAAAAACACAATAGGATATAAAGGAAAAATATATTCGTTTAACGAAAAATTCGAATCTCAAGCCCGAAATGATGACGACGATTATTGGGAGTCATTTTACCTTTGGGATTATTATGATAACGAAGGAGAAGAGTTTATTTCAGTCGAAAATTGGGACGGAGACTTAGAGGCTTGTCATGGGCATAAAGTAGATGAGCTAGAAATCAGCAACATTATAGCAGGAGATCCTACTAGAGTAAGAGATAGAAAACTGAAAAAGAAATTTGGATACGATTCAACTTTTGATGAAAATGAAGAAAATCCAACTCCCGTAAAAATTATATTATTTATGGTTATTCTAGTTATTTTTATCGTTTTAATGACTAGAGGTTGCGGACGAGGTACTTATATTCATACAGGAAATGTAGGAAGATATAATCACTATACAGGAGGAGGTTCTTCTTGGTCTGGCGGTGGAGGCGGATTTCGTGGAGGTGGTGGAGGATTTGGTAAATAAAAATAAGGTTTCTAATAAATTTGATTAAACCTCATGTTTTAAGAAATAATGAATAGTTAAATATATGTTAATCTATTTCTTTCTAAAAAAATGGTATAGGTTTTGTAAATTTGGAGAATAATTAATGTGGTTTCTTTATTTTTATGCTAAATTAATTGAAATTAAAAATACTTTTTATATATTTAGGCAAAATATAGCCTTTTACAAAAAAAATAGATTATGATATTAAATATTAAAAAACTAGCAATATCGATATTTGCTACAGGATTATTATCTTTCAATGCACAAGCGCAATTTGAAGGAGTTATTGAATTTGAAAAAAACGTAGGAAATGTACACGTTAATTATCGTTATTTTGTAAAAGGAGATAATATTCGAATTGAAGAAGTTGCAGGAGATGGAGCAGTAGAGGGAGTTCAATTAATTGATTTGGGAGCTAAAAAAATGTATGCGATTAGCCCTGAACAAAAATTATACATGGAAGCTCCAAATAGAAGACCAGCTGCTGATTTTGATGCTAAAGTTGAAAAAACGGGAAAAACAAAAGAAATTAACGGAGATAAATGTGAGAAAATTATAGTTTCAAGTGTAGCTAAAGATCGAAAAATTATTTATTGGGTTGCTAAAGGAGATTATGACTTTTTTAATGATATGTTAAAAGCGTTGAATAGAAAAGAAAATCAATCTTTGTTCTTTCAAAAAATTGAAGGAATTGAAGGATACTTTCCTATGTTAAGTCAAGAATATATATTGTCATCTAATCGTTTAGTCTCTGAATTAAAGACAAATTTAGTAAAAAAAGAAGCTATGGAGTCTAGCTTGTTTGAAATTCCAGCAGGATACAAAAAATTTGAACGTTAGAAATTAACAATTAACATTTTATATCTTAAAAGCCGAAAGATTTTCTTTCGGCTTTTTTTATTTAATTTTATACTATATAAGGTAAATCATCTTTGTTTTGTCTTGTTTAATTTAGAGAATAAAATAAGTTGTTTATTTCTCCGACACCTAATTTAATGAAAAATATATTTTGCTTAATTTTAATTCTAAACGCTTATTTCGTTTTTGGTCAAAAAGATAGTAGTGTTATTCATTTTTCACATCCAGAAGGTGTTTACGCCGATTCAATTCAACTCTCAATTTTAACTTCTGATAGTGCTCTAGTATTTTATACCCTCGATGGAAGTTTGCCTAATAAAAAATCTCAAAGCTATCTTAGTCCTATAAATATTACAGAGCCAACTGTAATTCGAGCTGTTGCTTATATAAATAATAATCAAGTAGAAAAAAAGAATAATACTTATATTGTAGGTAGAAAATTTAATTTGCCTATCGTTTCTTTAGTTTTAGAACCTGACGATATGTTTGGTTATAGTCGTGGTATTTATGTCAAAGGAGCTGGAGCTGGAGTTGACCCTCCATATAGTGGAGCAAATTTCTGGAAAGGATGGGAAAGAAAAGCCTTATTTTCTTTTTTTGAAACAGACGGGACTTTAGTTCTAAAACAATACGCAGGAGTAAAAATTTTTGGAGGCTTTAGCAAGAGTCTCCCTATGAAATCTTTGTCATTAACTTCCAGAAAGAAATATGAAAAAAAATATTTTCACTATCAATTTTTTCCGAATAAAAACATAAAAAAATTCAAGTCAATTGTCTTGCGTAATTCTGGAGGAGATTTTAATAAAACGCATTTTCGAGACGCTCTATTGACGAACTTAGTTGAACCGCTAGATATTGAAATTCAAGCTTATCGACCAGTTGTCGTTTATATCAATGGACAATATTGGGGGATTCATAACTTGAGGGAAAAAATAACAGAACATTATTTAAAGTCTAATTGTAATGCTAATCCTGATAATGTTGATTTAATGAAGCATCGAATGGATCTTCAACATGGTAGTCGAAAACAGTATAAAGAATTTCTTAGATTTTTAAAACAGACTGATTTTTCGGATACCAGTAAGATTCATGAATTAGAAAAATGGATGGACATAGATAATTATATTAATTATAATTGTACCGAAATTTTTGTAGATAATAGAGATGCAGGAGGAAATATTAGGTATTGGAAACCCAAAAATGACAGTTCAAAATGGCGTTGGATATTGTTTGATACAGATATGAGTTTTGGAATTTCCGATTGGAAAGGCTATAAAACAAATACGCTTAAAAAAATGACCTCAAAGAATACCGAATCTTGGCCTGACCCAGCTTGGAGTACTTTTATTATACGAAAGCTGTTAGAAAATGACAGTTTGAAAGTTGTGTACATTAATCGTTTTGCAGACCATCTTAATACTATTTTCTCTACTCAAAATGTTTTATTCAAAATAGATTCTATAAAAAACAAGTTAAATTATGAAATGCCTTTTCATGTAGATAGGTGGAAAAGTAATAATCTAAAACGCTGGGAACGAAATGTGACAATTCTTAAAAACTTTGCGACCTATCGTCCTGCTTATGTTCGTAAACATTTAATGGAAAAATTTAACCTTAACGACACTATTGAAGTTAGAATTACAGGAATAGATAATAATAAAGGTAAAATAACTCTCAATAGTTTACATTTGAAATCTGATTTTAGAGGTTATTATTTTAAAAATATTCCAATTAAAATTACAGCAAAGCCAAAATTTGGATATAAATTTTTAATGTGGAAAGGATTGAATACAACTGAAAAACAACAAAATATTGATTTGGATTCAAATATTAATATTCAGCCTATTTTTGAAAGACGAGATTTAAGTCCATTTAGTAAAAAAATAGTAATCAATGAATTGTGTTTGAAATCTAAAGATAAAGATTGGGTTGAAATATATAATAATTCGGATACGACTATCGATATTACGAATTGGAAAATAAGAATAGAAAATAAAAATATTTTATTAAAAGAAAAGAAAATATTACAAGCGAATGAATACTATATCATCGCTCGAAGACCCTCTCTTTTTGCTAACGATATAAATGTAGCTTTAGATTCACTTTCTCGAGGTATTCCTTCTCGAAAAGGCTTTGTCGCTTTAATGGATAGTAGTTCCAATATAGTAGATTCTATAAGTTTTAATATAAAAAGTAATTTTAAATTCGACTCCATTATAGAGCCTATTGTCTTAGAAAGAGTTAATCCCAATCTCGTGAGTCCCGTAGCAAATTGGAATTTAAACAATACTCCTTCTATTGGTTTTAAAAATAGAGCATTCCGTATTTATAAATCTCAAAAAACAAATCTATTTAGCCAGTTTAATAAATTTATTTTGGAAGGAGGGATAATAATATTATTAGTAATTCTTATTCTATTTTATTTATTTAAAAGGAATAGAAAACAGTCAGACTCTAATAATTCTATTTAAACTTTTGTTTTTAGCCTAAGTTTACAAACGTTGTAATTTTATAAAATAAAAAGAAGTAAATAAAAGTGATTTAGTTTTGATATATAATAAAGTATGATTACTTTAGAACCAGTGTTAAGTAGCATTTATAAAAAAAAAGGATATGAAAAAAATAGTAGGACTTTTAATTGTATTTATTTATACAATAGTTTCAACAGCTCAAATTGTTGGAGAAAACCAACCCCAAAGTTGGAAATTAACGCAGGATTATAGTAAGGTGCCTATTGTAGCACTCCCATCTATTGATGTTGCAACGCTCAAATCCGAAGATTTGATTAATGATAAATTGGCAAAACCTTGGCGATTTGGATTTAAGCACGACGTAAATATAGGATTCGAAGATGGTGTTTGGACTGTTTTAGAGAATGGCGATAGAATATGGCAAATTCACATAGAATCAAAAAAGGCATTATCCTTAAATGTTATTTTTGATGATTTTTACATGCCTAAAGGAGGTTCTGTTTTTTTATATAGTCAAAATCATAAAAAAGTACTAGGAGCTTATACAGAGGTTCAAAATCAAGAAAGTGGAATACTAGGAACTTGGTTAGTCGAATCAGATAATATAATCATAGAATATTACGAACCTGCCGATGTTTTAGGATTGGGAAGATTACACATAGGAAATGTAACACACGGATATAGAAATGCAGAAAGCTACAAACAAGAAAAAGCATTGGGTTCTTCTGGCGATTGTAATTTAGATGTGAATTGTTCTGTTGGTAGCGATTGGGAATCAAACAAAGAATTAAATAAAAAAGCAATAGGAATGTTATTGACAAATGGTTCAGGGTTTTGTTCTGGAGCATTGATTAATAATACAGCAAACGACGCAAAGCCTTATTTTTTAACAGCTAATCATTGTTATAGTAATCCATCTTCTTGGGCATTCCGTTTCGAATGGATTAGCCCAACTCCTTCTTGCGCAACAACAGCTTCAAGTCCAAATGGTCCTACTAATAAAACGATAAGTGGAGCTACATTAAGAGCTAGAAATGTAAATTCAGATTTCTGTTTGGTTGAAATTAATTCAGCTATTCCAACAGCTTGGGATTTAACATGGGCAGGTTGGGATAAATCGGATAATTTACCGTCTTACGTTGTCGGTATGCATCATCCGGCGGCTGATATTATGAAAGTATGTCGAGATGATACTGGACCAATTTATGGAGCTCATGATGCGGGTAATGGAATGGCTCAAACATGGGACATTACAGCTGCAGGACAAGGTTGGGAATTAGGAGTAACGGAAGGCGGTTCGTCAGGTTCTCCTTTGTTTAATCCTGACGGGCATATTATAGGTCAACTTTATGGGGGAGTTGCCTCTTGCAGTGGAACTACCGATAATGATCAAATTGATTTTTATGGACGTTTTGCAATTTCTTGGGATGGTGCATCTTCAAGTGAAAGATTGAAAGATTGGCTGGATCCTTCAAATTCAAATGTTACCGTTTTAAATTCTTATCCGCCTTTAGTAACTGTTGCGTTAGATGCCTCGACTTCTGTTGAGTTTTCCGAATGTAATTTGGCTCAGGTAGGAGCAGATATTAAACTAATAAATAGAGGCTCTGATAATTTAACAAGCGCTACGGTAACTTGGTCTTTGAATGGAGGTACTAATAATGTAGTTAATTGGACAGGAAATTTAAGTCAAAATCAAACGGCTAATATACCTTTAGGTCTTTTAAATTCTACTTCTGGAAATTATGTAATTAACGCTTCGGTTTCAAATCCTAATAATGGAACAGACGAAAATACAGCAAACGATGCGTCGTCTAGTACAAAAACACTGAATAGATATGAAACAACACAAATTCATTTAGATCTTCTAACCGACGATTATGCCTCGGAAACATCTTGGGAGTTAAGAAATAGTGCTGGAACTGTTTTGTTTAGCGGAAACAATTATAGTGCTAACAATACACATGTTATCGAAGATATGACAGTTCAAGCAAATGATTGTTATGAGTTTGAAATTTTTGATTCATCTGATGATGGGGTGTGTTGTGGGTATGGAAATGGAAGTTATAAAATTACAACAGATAATAATACGATAATTAAGCAAGGTGGACAATTTACCACTTCAGAACTGACCTCTTTTGCCACAAAAGACGCTTCGTTGAGTATTTTAGATCAAAATGATTTAAATTTAATGGTTTATCCTGTTCCTGTTAGCAATGAATTGACAATTAAGACGAATAATTCAAATCGTTATAGCTATCAATTAATTAATTCTATTGCTCAAATAATGCTACAAGGAAGTTTTGGTGAAATAGTGAAATTAGATGTTTCAAATTTAGCCAATGGAGTTTATTTATTAAAACTAAATAACAATAATACGAGCATTATAAAAAAAATAATTATAGAGTAATGGAATATGTAGTTTTGGTTGATGAAAACGATAACCCTGTTGGAGAAATGGAGAAAATGGAAGCGCATGAAAAGGGTTTACTTCATCGTGCTTTCTCTGTTTTTTTATTCAATAAAAAAGGAGAAATGCTCTTGCAACAAAGAGCTTTTTCTAAGTATCATTCAGGAGGCTTATGGACAAATGCTTGTTGTAGTCACCCTCGAAAAGGCGAAAGGGTAATAGACGCAGCTCATCGACGATTAGAAGAAGAAATGGGGTTTGATTGTGAAATAAATAAAGCGTTTGATTTTATTTATAAAAGTAAACTTGACCATGACTTGACAGAACATGAATTAGATCACGTATTTGTTGGTACGTATGAAGGTTCAATATCTCCAAATATAGATGAGGTTGAAAGTTATAAATATATTTCTATTCCAACATTGATAAAAGAGGTGGAAAACGACCCAGCTAAATATACCGAATGGTTTAAAATCTGTTTATCAGAAGTTTTAAATTACTTAGAGCAAACTCATCGTAATGCCATTTAACATTGAAATGTGTCAATAATTGTTTTTTATTCGTTAAACACTTCAATCAATTCTTTTTGAAGTGTTAGTGTTTTATCTTTTTGATACCATTTTTGTAAATTAACACTTAAATCAGTGTAAGAAAGTTCTTGTGATATTTTATTGTCTAAAACCATTTTTTGTGCAGGAGCTGGTCTAGGTCCCCATTTTTTTATTTGCTTAAATTCTTCATCGAATAAAACAAAAATAGGAATCGCTTTACCTCCGTTAGTCAAAAAGTTTTCCATTATTTCGGGATGCTCGTCTCGTATCATTACTTTTAAAGTAACCCCTTCTATTTGTTTGGCTAATAATTGAATTAGAGGAATTATATTTCCTGCATCTCCACACCATGCTTCGGTAATTAAAAACCATTTTTTTGAAGGGTTGTTTTTAGCTGCTTCAATTAATTCGGGTAATAATTTAAAAGTCTTCAATCCTCTTCTTGTTCTTGCTAATGCTAATTTAGTGTAACTAAGCATTGCTTCAGATTGGTTTTCTCCTGTCGTTTTTCCCTGTTCGAATAACGTTATAATGTGTGCGTGATAGGTTTCAAAATTCGGTAGTTGTGCGTAAAATTGGGATGTTAGTTTCATGATATGTTGATTATTAAGGAATTTGGTTATTAGTTGTTCATTCATTCTTTTCCTTACATAAAACTAGACTCGGTTTTCTAAAATTCATCTCCTCTAATTGTATTTATTTTATCTTTTTTATTGTAATTATTTAATCTAAAAATTAATGCTAGAGAAAAAACAGGCCATTTAGGTGTTGCCAATCGGTAAGTATAGAGTGACTTTGTTTCTACAATACTTTTCTTTTTTATAGAATTTAAGGCATTTGAAAATTGAAAATTAGCGGACATTTTACGTTTCCAAAAATCTTTTTTCAATGCTAAATCCATTACAAAATAAGTGCCTTTAGAACCTTGAGCTGTTGCTTTTGGACTAAGGTATCTTGTAATGACTTGAAATTTCCAGTTTTCTTTAATGCTAAACGAATTATTGATTCTGACATTATAAGATAACGACTGATTGTTTATATTTTTACCTGCTATGTTTCCTGTAATTTTATAGAGAAAGCTATTGACTCCAATATCAAATGACCACCATTTTTTTATTTTGTTACTATAAGAAAATTCTCCTCCTAATACTTGAGATATGCCAGAATTAATAGGTCTTTTTAGTATTACATTGGTGTCGTAAGCTTCTTGTATTCGCTCTATATTATTTAAAGTATTACGGAAATAAAACTCCGTAGAAAACGAACCATTTTTTAAATTTCTATTATAACCGACTTCATAAGATTGAATGTATTCGGGGAGTAAATTGGCATTTCCTCGTCTTACCGTATAAGGGTCTTCCCAAGAAATAAATGGTTCTAAATTCCAGCTCCTAGGTCTTCTTATTCTTCTTGAGAAACTAGCTTTCATTTGATTTTTTTTATTTATATCATAAGAAAAATGTGCTGAAGGAAACCAATTTAATCGCTTGATTGTTGTCGATATATTTAAGGTTTTTGTGTAAATATAGCGGTCGGTATATTCTGATCTAATTCCAAATTGATAGCCTACTTTTTTTTGTTTTCCACTAAATATTAAATAACCTGCATAAATGTTTTGTTTGTATTCTACTGTGGAAGAGAATAAATCGAGTCTATCGTACTGTCCTGTATTTAAGTTTAATCGGTAAGAGTTTTGGTCGTCGCTATTGTTTCCAAAATCAGATAATAAACCTGTTTTTATTTTTCTTTGTTTTTTTAATGGTTTTTGATAGTCTATTTTAAGTCTAATTAGTTTTGAAGGACCTACTTCTGTGGAATTATTACCTCCTTTTTTATTGTTATTATCGTCAAAATTTTCAGTTAACGCATCTTCATTTCCGTCATAAAAGTTGTACATTATTGACGCACCTAATCTATGTTTTTTATTTCCGTTAAATAAATGTTCGTATGCAGAACTTAGTGTTGTTCCATAAAATTGCCGCAAGGTTTGCTCGTCATTCCTATATTTAGCTACTAAATTATTGTTGTAATACTCTTCGAAATTATATTTTGCAGCAGCATTATATTGCCTTTGATTTCCTGCGATAGCAAGTGAAAATGAATTTTTTGGATTGGGATTCCACTCTAACGCTGTATTTAATCCATAATTTGTTCTAAAAAAACGATGCAATCCCTTAGAATTTACGATGCTTTTATTGTTTTCTAAAGTAATTATTCTTTCTTGAAGGATATTGCGATATCGATTGGCATTTTTATAAAAACCTCCGATGTTAAACTTTATTTTTTCTTTATTAATACTTACGATAAAATTACCACCATAATTAGCATAATTACCACCATTTAAATTAATTAAAGTACTAATTCCTTCTAGTTTATTTTTTTTAAGAATAATGTTTATTATTCCACTCGCTCCTTCAGCATTGTATTGTGCAGAAGGGTTTGTAATAATTTCAACGTCTTTAATATTACTAGCTGGAATTAGCTGTAAAGCTTCTGAAGCTCTCATGTTCGTCGGTTTATTGTCTATCAATAAAGTAAATCCTGAGCTACCTCTCAAACTAACATTTCCGTCTAAATCGACTGTTATTGAGGGTATATTCTGCAAAACTTCTAAAGCTGTAGAGGAAGCAACAGTATTCATGTTTTCAACGTTTACAATTTTCTTATCTATCTCATACCTAACTGTTTTTGTCTCTCCTGTAATAGAAACTTCTTTTAATAGTGTCGCATCTATGGTTAATGGAATATTATTTAAGTGTGTACTTTTATGTTGCGCCGAAACTTCGATATCTGATATTAATTTTGTTTCAAAACCAATAAAAGAACATTTTAAAAAGTACTTATTATATGGTACATTTAATATTTTGAATTCACCTTTTGGATTGGTTACTGCTCCTGTCAAAAAAACGGAATCTTTTTGAGTATATAGAACAACAGATACGTATTGCATCAACTGATTTGTTTTAGCATCAATTATTTTCCCAGAAATACTACCTTGCTCTGTTTGGGCTAGTCCTTTAAAAAGAAAAGTTAATAAAATTAAAAAGTAAACGTATTTCATTTATTTTAGAGTTAGTCTTGCTAAAAAATTAAAATCTCCTCCCTTTGTGATTATTGTTGTGTTTAATTTTTCGTTACTTGCTATTTGAGTTAATTTATTACTGTCAATATACAACCACTTAAACCAATCGGATTCAGCATTTTCGAAAAGCATTTTATACTCAACTTCTCCGATGTAATTATCTGTTGTTTGATACTCAACTTCTTCTTCTTCTATCAAATAGTTTATATCTGTAGAATCTATCAAAAGTTGTCCATTTTTGTTTAGCAATGCTTTACATTTCGATAGAAATAAGGGTAATCCTTTTAAATCTTGTGCAATACCTATTCCATTCATTAGCGAAATAATAGTGTCGTATTTTTTGGTTTCATTTACATTATAAAAATCTATTTGTTCAACATTTTGTATCCCAAATTGGAGCATTGTATCTACAGCACCACCTGATGTATCTATGGAATCTACGCTTAATCCTTTTTCTTGAAGCCATAAGGAGTGACAACCTGCTCCAGCTCCTATTACTAATGTTTTTCCATGACACAACTCTAAAGCTTCTTGCTCTACTTTTGGCATTTCGTCAAAGGTTCTAAAAAGATAATCGACAGGAATAACATCACTTTCGGTTATGTTGCATAAGACTTCTATCTCTAAATTCCTATTGCCATTTAGGTACGACAAACAAGCATTTCCAAAAGGGTCTTGGTTTTGTTTTAGCATAGTTGTTTAATGTAAAAAAGCTCGTCACAGATGGTAACGAGCTTTAAATAAAAAATTAAATATAATTTTAATCTGGTATTTCTACAAAATTAAATTCTACATCTAACATATCTTCAAATTCTTCTCCTGCGTCTAACATGTCTTCGTCCATTTCATCATAATACCAATTGATATTTAGTGTAATTGAAGCTGGTTCAGCTATTTTACCTAATTTAAGGATTATATCCATAATGTATTTAGCTGACGATGAATTGAAATATTCTAATTTAAAATTAGCATTTAAAGTAATGTCTCCAGCAGATTTAACATATGTTTCATATTCATTTAGCCAGTCCATTATGGGGTGAAAAAATTTTTGAACATCTTCGGGTCTTGAATCTCCTTCAAATTCTATTTCGTGTTTTGTGTGGTCTAAGATTACCTTAGGAGTGTTGTCTGTTAGTTCTAGTTTTAGTACTTCCATTGTCTTATTTTTTTATGCTTGGATATCTACTCTTAGAGTAAAAAAATGTTTTTCGTCTTTATGTTTATCAAAATTGTATTGTAATTTGCTTCCCGATTTCATAGCCATATCAATTAATCCTAATCCTGCGCCCCCTTTATCGGAAATTGAAGCTCCTCTAATCATTTCTCTGTATCTGCTTTTTAATTCAGAAGCATCCATTTTATTCACTTCTTTTATTCTTTCTTTTATTGCATCAACTCCATTAGAATCTATAATGTTGCCAACAACAACCGAAAAACCTTCATCGTTTTGAAGTAAAGTAAAAACGCCTTCGTTTAAGTGTTCATCTTCAGGAGTTGGCTTACTGGTATGTCTGTGAATGTTTTCTAAACATTCAACCAATACTTTATATGTTTTTTTTGCTGCTCTCTTTTTTTCTTTATAATGAGACAGTTCTTTTTTTATGTCGGTCAATAAAGTATTCACTAACTTATAATTAAATTCCCCATGAAAAACATAAATTACTTTTCCATCGGTCATTAAATTAAATAAATCTAAAATACTCTGAGCTTTCATATCTTTTTTATCCTTGTGTAAATATAGAACCTGTAACTGATGTTGTAATAGGATTGACACACAACACTGGTATTTGTTGTGAATTGGTAATTATTTCTTGTTCATAATTACTCAACATTCCAAATAATGAGTTTTTTTGTAAATTCATTATAGAGATTAAATCCGCATCAACTTTGCTAGCTATTGTGAGCATTTGAGAGACAAACTCTCCTTTTTTCTCAACAATATGAGCTGTATTTTTAATTCCTTTTTGAGTTAAATATTTTTTAGCCCAAGCGATGTTTCCATTTAACTTGTGCATTAAGAATTTATCGGTTTCTTTAGGGGTAACAATATGTACTTCCGAATTAAAATATTTTGCAATTTCAGCTACAATTTCTAGTTTTTGTTTGGTTTCATTATGTAAATCCATTGGTGTAATAATACAATCATATCCCGATTCTCTCATTACTTCTTTTTGAACTACGATAAATGGAACAGAAGAATTTGTAATCACTTTTAAAGCTTTGCTTCCCGTTAGTTTTTGCCAACCACTTGCGCCATGCGTCCCCATTACTATCAATGAAGCGTTTACTTCTTTAGCAGCGTCTCCTATGTCGTCGAATATGTTTCCAACTTTGATTAATGATTTAACTGCTACGTCTCCCTCTATTTTGTTTGCTAACTCAACTTCTGCCTCTAGCTTACTTGCTATTTGATTTTTACTTTCTTCATCTTTTACGACATGTAAAATCACTACAGATGTTTCAGTAGTTTTAGCTAGTTCTACTGCATGATTAATAGCTGTATGTGCTACCTCTGTAAAATCAGTTGGTACTAAAATTGGTTGTAAACTCATATATTAACTTTCTTTATTGTCCTTGTTTTAATTTCCAATATTAATTAATTTTATTCTCTTTTGCAAGTCTTATTAAGATTATATGTCAGATATTCTATTCTTATCAACAAAATTGTTTTATTTTTTTTACTTTCCTTGCTCTGTAACATAAAAAACAATTCAAAAAAAACAGTTTTAATTCTTTTTTAAAATTTTTATTTCATAAAAAAAATAGATAAAAAACCACAAAAAAATATGAAGTAAGGCTTGTTGTGTTTTTACATCAAAATAATTTTTCATTAAATAAACAAACAATAATACTAAAACAAATCTTAGCCCCATAATCAAAATATAGTTAGCCCAAACTTTCGATGAGTCTTTTTTATTTTGTTTAGCCATGAACGTTTTCACAAATAGCAAAAAAGACAAAAAGAACAGTTGTACACTAAATAGAGCAGAGAGCTGAATCGGATACGGTGTAATTTGATTGATTAAAAGGTGTGTAACTGTGAGTGCTAATCCTACTATAAAAATTTTATAATTATGTTTGAGCATTGTATCAATTCTTAGTCATATCTATAGCTTCTTTTATTACTAAATACATTCCAGAAAAAACACCTAACAATGATAGTATTATCGTGTAAATTTTACCACTATCATTAATTCTATCTAAATACATACCTAAAAGCGAAGCTCCAGCTATGATAAACATCATCTGAAAAGCTACCGATGTGAATTTTAAGTATTTATTCGTTGGCTTCTTCAAATTTTACTTTTTATTATCTCCTAATGTACTTCCTCCCATAGAGCAGGTGACATCAAATATAGCTCCTGGTTCTATTGATAGTTTTCCTGTTTTTACATTTCCTTCTATTGTCGCTGTTGCTTTTAGCGATAGTAATTCTCCTACTTTCATCAAACCTTTTACTTTGCCTTCTACGTCAGCATTTTGACAAATAACATCTCCTTCTATTTTTCCCGTTGTACCCACTACTAACCTTCCTTTTGTAGAAATTGTACCTTTTACAGAGCCGTCTATTCTAATATTACTTTCAGAAATAATAGTTCCTTCTATTGAAGTTCCTTCTACAATTCTATTGAGTCTTTCTGGAGAATTTAAATTGCCTTGTTTTTTTTTATTATCGCTATTACTTTTAAACATAATTGTTATTATTTGTTACAAATATAGTTATTTTAGAAGGTATTGAGCAATACTAAAGTTGTTTATTTCTACTTTTTAAGAGTTAATCGTGTATTTAAAACGCTCTCAAAAGCTTCTAAGGTGAGGAGATGAAAAGGAACGGGCGTTGATATTTTACCTAGAAATAAGAGGAGTATAGTCGAATTGAAGTTTGTTTTCATAAAAACCCCCTTACTAATTAGTTTAGTAAGGGGGTTTATATAGGTTCAATTATGTATTACATGTTCATTTCAACCATTTGCCATCCGCCTCCATTATAGACGTTTGTCATGCCGTTTTGCTGTAAAAACATGGTCGCTTGACCACTCCTGTTGCCACTTGCACAGCACAATATTATGTCTCCTTCAATTGCTTTAAATTCATCTATTCTATCAGGAACTTCGTTCAAAGGTATGTTTTTTGATCCTGCTACACATCCCATTTGATATTCACCTTCTGATCTAACATCTATTATTGTTGCTTTACTATAATCTACGTTTTCTAAACTCATTTTATTTATTTTTATTGGTCTCAATTATAGTTAAAACTATGCACTTTAGTGCATTTCGCTTTAGCTTCTAAAAATCTGTATCTTTACGCATTATGTCAAATCAAAGAACCAATGGTCATACCGTTTCAAAATTAACTGTTCATATAGTTTGGAGTACAAAATATCGTTATAAAGTGCTTAGGGGAGATATTCAAAAACGTTGTCGACAAGTATTGATACAAATATGCGATTCTGAAGATGTTACAATTTTGAAAGGAGTAATTTCAGGAGATCATGTTCATATGCATCTTGAGTATCGCCCATCTCAAGATGTAAGTAGCATTGTAAAAAAGTTAAAAGGTCGAACATCAAGAAAACTGCAACAAGAGTTTCCTGTATTGAAGAAAAAGTATTGGGGTCGTCACTTTTGGGCTATAGGTTTTGGATGTTGGAGTACAGGGAATATTACAGATGAAATGGTAAATACTTACCTCGAACATCATAGGAAATCAACAAATGATAGTGGTAATTTCATACTAGAATAATAGACTAAAGTAGCTCACACTCGCAGACTTTAGTCTGATTACAAACCTATGGACTTCCAGTCCATAGTGGTTTAGTT
>CAMZKF010000076.1 GCA_947311095.1 uncultured Flavobacteriales bacterium | reverse complement strand
TGATAAAAAAAACTTTTATAGTTGCAATATGATATTAAAATAAATATTCTAACTAATTTTTATTGATAATTGAGGTTTTATTAGCTTACTATAGATACCTTTTTTAACTTTAGTCAAGAGTTCTGTCTATTTACAATTCCTATTTCAAGAAAAATATTCCTATACTCTTTACTATCTTCATTGTCTTCTGTTTTAATTTCTTCCGTGTTTTCTATTGCCTCTATTTTTGTAAAGTCGCCTGTAAAATCATTTAAAACCTCTAAACTTTCATTTAATTCCCAATTTTTGAATGGATGTATGCACATATTTATAATTCTGATTCGTAATTTTTAATTATTCTTAACTTATGAGAATACTTTTGTAAATCACTATTGTAAATACCTACATGATCTAAAGTATCTATTCTCACTTTTCCTGAAGCATGGATTATTTTGCTGTCATTCAATACTATTCCTACATGTGTAATTCGACCTTCTTCATTGTCAAAAAAAGCCAAATCTCCAAGTTTTGAATTTGCAACAAAATTAATTGTGTCGCCAAGTTCTGCTTGCTGATAAGCGTCTCTAGGGAGTTTAAGCCCACATAGTTTATATACCATTTGTGTAAATCCTGAACAATCGATTCCAAAAGGAGTTTTACCCCCCCACAAATAAGGTGAATTGAGATAAATTAGCGCTACTTTTTCAATCTCTTTAAAACTTTTAGTAGCTAACAAGCCTCTATATAGATATGAAATATCTTTTATTTTTATTTTATTCTGATGTAAAAAAGGAAGGGTACAACCTATTGGTAAATTTTGATTTCCTATAATTGTATTTGATAATTCTCCTATATATTCTCCTACTGAATCAAATTCGTTGATAGAATGTTCATCAAAATTTTGACTTGAAATTTCAGTAAATTGTTTTCGACAAATCCAAGCTTCATAGGAATCGAAAGCTGTTCTAATTTTTAACCATTTTTCTTGTTCTTCTATTACGGTATAATGTTCTCCAAACAGCAATTGTGTGACAATTTCTGCTCTATCATTTCCTGCTACTCGACATGGGATTACCGATAATGTACAAATTCCAAAAGACATATCTATTTTTTTAGTTACAAACAAAGATAAGTATTTTTTTTATGAGTATTTTGCAAAAATTTTTTTTACTTAATGCTAAAAGTTTATTCTAAAATAAAATCCAATCGTTTTCTATATGCTTTAAAACTGGTACTTACTCAAGTTTGTGAACTTAGTTTTCAATTGGTAACAGATAAGACAGAGTTAACCCCCAATGATTTTATTCTAAATTATTCAGGAGAAAGAATTGAAGGTAGTTTTCAGATACATCCCTACGGCTTACTATCGGAAAAAGATTTCAAACAATTTGACCTTAGTTTTGAATATGGAGGAGAAGAAAAAGTTAAACTATTTTTAACTGAATTTGACCATTTAGGTTTCGATATTTTTTCGGCTTCCTTTTTTTTAGCTTCAAGAATGGAGGAATATTGGAAGTTTGAAAAAGATAAACATCAACGATTTGAATCAACCAATAGCATTGCTCACAAACTAGGAATATTGCATTTACCTCTTATTAATATTTGGGGCAATGTATTTTTAAATAAATTGAATCAACATTTTAATTTGAATTTAAAACTAAATAAAGAATTTACAATCATTAATACAATTGACATTGACAATGCTTGGGCTTTTAAAAACAAAGGAATTTATCGAACAATAGGAGGTATTGGTAAATCTATTCTCAATAAAAATTTTAAGGAAACTAAAAACAGGTTAGCAACGTTATTGTTTAACAAAAAAGACCCTTACGATACCTATGACTACATTGAAAAAACGGCTAACAATTTAAAGTCTATCTATTTTTTCCTACTTGGGGACAGAGCTACTTACGACAAAAACATTTCAAATAAAAACAAACAATTTGCTTCTCTGATAAGGCGTATTTCAAAAAAATCAGAAATAGGAATACACCCTTCTTATCAATCATTTTTAAATGCTACACAGCAAAAAGTAGAGCTAAAAAGATTAGAAAACATAACGAGCACGACGATTAATAAGGCACGAAAACATTACCTTCGTTTATCAATACCTGAAACATACCGAATTTATGTTGAAAATGGAATAACAGACGATTACACCATGGGGTATGCTGATAATATTGGTTTTAGAGCTGGAATTTGCACTCCTTTTTCTTTTTTTGATTTATTGCAAGACAAGGAGCTTCCCTTAACTATTTACCCTTTCGCTTACATGGACGGTACATTAAATCAATATCTAAACTTACCAATAAGTGATGCTTTAGAAAAAATAAATTTTATAAAAGATCAAGTAAAGGAAGTTAACGGAGTTTTCATAGGCATTTGGCACAACGAAACGCTTAACGACCTTGGTATTTGGAAAGGTTGGAGAGCTGTTTACGAAGAAGCTTTAAAAAAATAACTGGTAATATACTTCTTCATTTAGCAAACAACAACTTTTTTATCTTTCATATATAATAAAAACAAGCTCGGTTTGGGATAGCCCAACTCTTCCAACAATGCTCCATATTCTTTTATTTGTTTTTGATGAGCTTTTCGCTCTTCTCCTGTTTTATAATCAATTATAATGGTTTGACATTCTGTTATAATAACCTTATCGGGACGGTAAGTTTTTCCTGTTTCAGCTACTATCGCTTGTTCATTTAAAACCTCTGCATTTTTTAAATTATACCATTTTTTTACTTCTGGCAATTCTAAACAGTCTTTAATATCCTTACGCACTACATCTTTAAATTCCTCGGGGAGCATACCATTTACAATTGCTTTGTCAATAGCAAAATCTAAATCATTGGGAGATTTAAAATTAGCCCAAACAAAATGAACCGCATTTCCATATTGACGTTCATTAAGTTGCAACATTTCTATTTCTAATGCGTTTCTATCCAAACTTAAAGCTAAATTATTTCTCCACGTTTTTACTTTAGGTACATTGTATTCCGTATTGGAATTTAACTGTTTTTTAGCATTTTCTTTTTCTCGACTTCCTAGAATTAGTCTCAAGCTACGACTGTCATATAATTCATTGCTTTTTATTTCTTCTACTATTTGCCCATAAACATCTTTGGCAGGTTTTTCGGAAGCTATTACATACATTCGTTTTTCGGGTCGAGTAAATGCTACATAAAATAAGTTTAAATTATCGAGGGTAATATCTTCTGTTTCTTTTTCAAATACATTTTCTAAATTATACTGACTCAATGTTTTTTTATTAATTGGTGCTATATATTTTGGTATATCATAATCTACTAGTCCTTCGGTATTAATCCATGTATAATCTACAAATTGATTGTTTTTATTTTTCCAATCTCCAAACGGAATAATTACAACAGGGTATTGTAATCCTTTAGACTTATGAATAGTTGTAATCTGAACCGCTTCTGTATTCCCCCCTATATTGACTGGTATTCGACCTTTGTTATCTTCAAAATAGTTTATAAACTCATGTAGCGAAGAAGTATTTCTACGGGTATAATTCTGTATGGTGTTCAATAACTGATCTAAATAAGCATCGTAACGATTTAATTTAAATACTTCATATAAATAAATTGTTTTATCATATAAGTTCAAAGTATCAAAATAATACGCATTGTAATTGGGGTGTTTTTTAGCTAAAAACCCTTCAAAATTAATAGACAAACTATAATATTCCTTTTTAGGATTGGGAACTCTCCATTTTTCATGAACTTTTGACAAGTGAGTTTCTTTCTCCAAAAACTTTAAACATTTTAATATAGCGTATTCATTCTTAGGATTTAATACTGTTTCAAAAAAAGACAAAATAAAATTAACCTCACTAGAACTACCTAAAACTATACTATCGGAAGACACTACAGGAATGTTTTCTTCCGATAAAAAAGAAGCTATCAGTTTTCCATCTTTATTGGTTTTAGTCAATATTGCTATGTCATTATAAGAAAATCCATCTGCCAAGCATTCTTTTATATAATCTACTGTTAATTCTAGCTTTTTGTCTTTCATTTCAGCCTTATTCCCTTCCAAAAGTTGGTAAGAAACGTAACCTTCTTTATTTTTCTTTACATTCTGTTTTACTCCTTGATAAATTTTCTTAATTGTTTCAGAATCCGATTTGGAAGCTAAATTTGAAAACAACCAATTATTAAATTCTATTATCGATTTATATGAACGCCAATTATCTTCCAAATTTTGGATATCTCCCGAATTATAAAAGGTTCTATTTATCGAATACAAATCAAAAAATTCTCCTTTTATTTCAGGTAAATCTATAAACTGATTAACCTCTCCTCCACGCCATCTATAAATAGCCTGTTTTGCATCTCCAACTATCAAATTTTTATATCCATTTGAAAGCGAATCATAAACTAATGGCACGAGGTTATTCCATTGCAATTTTGAGGTATCTTGAAATTCATCTATCAAAAAATAACTGTATCGATTGCCTATTTTTTCGTATATAAAAGGAGCTGGTTCATTCTGAACAACATTACTTATTATTTCATTAAAATCATTTAGAAAAACAATATTACTCTCTTTTTTTATCGATAATAATACTTTGTTTATTGAATTAAGCAATGAAAAACCAATGAAATTTTTATCAAAAGCACGCTGAATCTGATACTCTTCATATAATTTCAATAACAATTTTGTGTTTTCTATTAACTGAGGTTTTATGGATTCTATTCCTGATTTGATGTACGCTTTAGAACTTTTAGAATACCAATTATCGTCGTCTATTTTTTTTAGTAATGCCTCTGTTATATTTACCACATGAATTTGATTAGACACAAAAGCTTGATACATTTTCCCAAAACCATTTTTACCTCCCGACAAATTATAAATATCTAGTCCTTGTCCTTCTATCAGGTTTATAGTTTGCTTAGCTAAGGTTTCTATTGTAGTTTTTAACTCTTTCCGCTTTTCTTTTATCTGTTTTTGAATTTTAATAAAATAAGACAAATCAACATCACTGAGTTCTTCCAATGCTTTTTTACCATCTTCTTTTTGCAAAATTTGAGATAATTTATTCAATTCTTTTTCTACATCTCCTTTTTCGCTATTATCTATTAATTGCTCTGAAAATTGAACTAAATATTTTGTCAAATCTTTATCGGATCCTATTTCACTTAAAAGTAAATCAATACTTTTAGCCACAAATAAATTAACATCTGACTCCAATTCAAAATTCATAGCCAACCCTAGTTCCCTTGTAAAAGAACGTATAATTCGATGTATAAATTTATCTATTGTAAGAATATTAAACTCCCCATAATGGTGGATTATATTTTCGAAAATAACTTGACTTCGGTATGCTATTTCGCTCGGTTTAATAGGCACTACTTGCAAGTAATCTTCAAATAAAACAGTTTGCGTTCCAATAGCCAATTCTTTAAGTGTTTCTAATACCCTTTCTTTCATTTCATTGGCAGCTTTATTGGTAAAGGTGATGGCTAATATCTTTTTAAACAAAAGAGGGTCTTTCGAATTTAATAAGATTGAAATATATTCTTTTACAAGTGTATAAGTCTTTCCAGAACCTGCTGATGAACGGAATATTTTTAAGGGTTTGTCTGTTGTCATATTTTTCTAATTAGAACTCTAATACCTATTTAGTTTTGAAATGCACTAAAGGAAATAGAGTTGTTTTTTTTTACTTATTGATGAATAAAAATACATTCATATCCTTCTTTAAGAAAAGAAGTGAGAAAAAAACTATTTATTAGACGCATTTCATTATTCAGTTGGTATTAATATGGTCTAAATATACAGAATAGAAACAAATATCAATTACTTTTTTCAAAAAAATAAGTTTAAAAGCTCTTGAAACCATGCGTCTCTTTTTTTTTTAGTACCTTTATTTCCTAAAATATTTTTTTACCTTGCATGAGGTAAATCTTATTGTCAACTAATTAAATTTATAAACAAAATGAGTAATAAAAAAGTAGATTTATCACTATTTGACCCATCAGAATACAGCTATGGAGCGTCGAAATACAAATTTTACTTATGGCATTTAGTCAATACGCTTATATTTAGAAACGGACTTCTTGGAAGTAGTAAGGTTAGAGTTTGGATTTTAAGAAAATTTGGAGCTAAAATAGGCAATAATGTGGCTATGAATAAACCAAACATTAACATTAAATATCCTTGGAAATTAACGATTGGAGATAATTCTTGGATAGGAGAAAATAGTTGGATTTATAACATGGATGAAATTGTAATTGGTGCAAATGTTAACGTTAGTCAAGGAGTGTTTCTTCTTACAGGTAATCACAATTACAAAAGCATTCGATTTGAAGTTTTCACAAAACCAATACACATAGAAGAAGGCGTTTTTCTAGGAGCTAATTCGGTTGTTTGCCCTGGTGTAACTTGCCACAAATATTCCATTCTTACTGTTAACTCAGTCGCTACAAAAGACTTAGATGATTCGGGTATCTACACAGGAAATCCAGCCGTAAAAGTTCGAACTCGTTAATTTTTCATACAATTACCCCAACTCCTATATAGCTATCTGATCAGTTTCACTACGTTGTTCTCTTATTTTTTTGATAAAAAAAAGGGGAAACAACAAAAAAAACCGCCTTTTATCCCCTACTTAATGCAGCTATAAATTGTTGCTATTCCTCCTGAGACTAAATGCTGTTTTACAGATGAAAACCCTACTTTTAATAAGATATCCTCAAATTCTTTTCCTTCTGGAAATGCTTCCACCGATTCTGGCAAATAAGTATATGCTGCATCATCTTTAGATATTGCTTTTCCTACTTTGGGTAAAATATATTTTGAATAAAAATTAAAGCTTTGTTTTATTGGGAATTTCTTAGGCTTAGAAAATTCTAAAATTGCTGCAATTCCATTAGGTTTTAGTACTCGTAACATTTCTCCTAGCCCTTTTTCTAAATTCTCAAAATTTCGAACTCCAAAGCCGACAGTAATAGCATCAATAGTATTGTTTTCAAAAGGCAAATCCTCCGAATCTCCGTAATTAAGACTTATAATATTGTCGGCTTTTAGCTTACTTATTTTAACCCTTCCTTTCGATAGCATTCCTTTTGAAATGTCAATTCCTATAATTTCTTTAGGCTTTAACTTTAGAGCTTCTATTGCAAAATCACCTGTTCCCGTAGCAATATCCAATATTTTTTTAGGATTGTGTTTTCCTATAATTCGTATTGCTTTTTTCCTCCATAGTTTATCAATTCCCATGGATAGAAAATGATTTAAAAAATCATATTTTTCAGAGATGTTATCAAACATTTCAGCTACCTGATCTTTTTTAGATTTATCAGAGGCTTTATAAGGTGTTACATTTTTTGACATATTACAAATTTAGAATTTATTGTTTAATAATTAGCTTCCTAATACAAAATGTTTTCTAAAACAAAAAAAAAGAGTTTACTAAAACGTAAACTCTTTTTTGTATCAAGATAAAATTAAAATCGTTTTATACCAAATGAATAATGAAATGCTATATTAAAAAATAGAATTTATTTTTGCTTAGACGATGAAAATAAAATTAGAATAGCTTAGCTATTGTTATTTTATTTGAAGAAGTATAAGTGATAATAAATTCTATTTATAAATTACATTATTTAATTGGCGTTAATTCAATATTATTCTTTTTACTAAATAAGAATTATTCTCTCCTATTATTTTAACCATATAAACGCCTCTTTCTTTCTCCGACAAATCAACAGTATGAATTTTAGAGTGAACCGAATTAGAATATACAATTTCTCCTATAACATTATAAATGATAACCTCAACTTTAAATGATGATGCTATTTTTACGAGTCCTTTAGATGGATTCGGCATTATTCTCACATCCTTATTGTTTAATATTTCATTAACCGAAAGATTTACCATATCGTAAGTTCCTGTTGCAGAACATCCATTAAAAGCAGTCGTAACAACCGAATAAGTTCCATTTTGAGTAGGAGTTATACTTTGACTAGTTTCTCCCTGAATAATACTTCCGTTATACGACCACTGGTAAGCACTTCCAAGTGAAGATACCAAATCTCCATTATTTTCGGTTACAGTGATTATAGGTGTAGCTTTAACCGAAAGTGTTATATTAACAGTACTATCGCACCCACTATTACTTGTAAATACTTCTGAATAAGCACCACTTTGTGTCAATGTTTGTGAACCTAAGATATATGATTCTCCCTGACAAATTTCTACTACAAACGTAGAATCTCTTACGTCTTCAAATGTAATATTTAAAGTAACTGTACTATCACAACCGTTTATAGATTGTAACGTTTCTGTATAAACACCATCTTCAGTTAAGGTTTGCGAACCAAACTGGTAAGAATTATCACAAGTTGTCTCTGTCGAATTTATCGTATAAGCTTGTTCTACTGTCAAGGTTAAATTAACCACACTGTCACAACCCGCTACATTTTGCAATGTTTCGGTGTAAGTACCTGCCGTAGTCAATGTTTGAGTTCCTAGCACATATGAACTTCCTGAACAAATTGTTTCGGCAACCGAAACCGTTTCATCACAATTACCTCCATTACTACAGTTAGAAGTATGCGTACCTAAATTAGAGATTACATCTTGCCCTAAAGCATTCCATTCAACAGAAGGATCAAAAGAAGCCGGATTCGTTGTTACCCCATTCTGAACCGTTGTTTTTCGAATTAAAGTCATATCTTTAGTTGATACCGTTCCTCCATTCCAATCAGTTCCTGGGTCTTCACCTATTTTCCCTACCAAATCAACCATTTGAGTTGAACTCTTCATTAATGCGACCGCATCATCTCCATTATAAGTCAATTGAGCTGAATTCATATCCGCTAATCCCAAAATACTAGAATTGGCATTTGAATTAGCAATTACAAAAGTAGCATTTGATAAAATACTACCCGTTAATGGTATTGTTGTTGTTGCTGTAGTTGCTCCATTCGCATAAATTTCAATTGAGTAAGCACTTAAATTAACTGCTCCACTTGAAGGGTTATAAATCTCGATAGCTTTATTATTACTCGAACCTTCTAGGTATTCAGAAATAATTAATTCAGAGCAAGATTGCCCTCCTGTTCCACTTACAGTAATCGTAATATTATCCTGGTTTTGACAACCATTAGCATCGGTTCCCGTTACAGTATAAGTCATTGTTGTTGACGCTGTAAATGAAGCTCCATCTACCACACCGTTATCCCAAGTATAACTAACACCTCCACTCCCAGATAAAGTAACTGAAGTTCCTGCTGTTACAGTCATATCTGACCCTGCTGATATTGTAGGAAGTGGGTTAACAGTTAATGTTAAAGTTACCACACTATCACAACCTCCAACATTAGTAAACGTTTCGAGATATGTTCCTCCTGTCGTTAAACTTTGTGAACCAAACTGATAAGTACTTCCTTGACAGATACTTTGCGCGTCTGTTGTATTGTCTGGTGTACAGCCATTCGGTGTACAAGTTACATTTAAAGTATAAGCTCCTTCTACTCCTGGTGCAGCCCCATATCCATCAACTGAAATGTAATAAGTTCCTGCTGATAAACTTGTTGCTGTT
>CAMZKF010000075.1 GCA_947311095.1 uncultured Flavobacteriales bacterium | reverse complement strand
GGCGGTGGTGGCGGTGGTGGAGCATTGCTCAAATCAATTACTTCTATTTCTTCGTCTTCTAAAACAAATGCAGAGTCTAGTTTTTTAGATTCAGCCTCAGCTTTTCTATACTCTATAATGCATAAAATAGAAGCCATGGCAATTACTCCTCCCAAAGCTATATAACCTAGCTTTACAAAGAAACTTTCCATTTCTACTTTATTTCCTTTTTTTAATTCCATACTGTTTTTCGTATTTTATATATTGTAAAGTTAACAAGAATATTTTAAATTCAAACTACTAATTTAAACCTTTCCTACATTTGTTTGTGCCGAAAATAAAAAATAGGGATTCAAAAAGCACTTTTTATGATTTAAATTGCTTAGTTTTTTTCTTTAGTAAGTTCTTCATTTATAACAAAGCTAACCTTTACATCGTCTAAGGGAATAGCTTTTGAAAGTACAAAAGTGTCGTTCCATTGAATGTACATATCTGTAAATTGCATGTCAGCTACTTTTGCAGGTATGTGAAATTTAGTGGTAATAATCATTTTGTCGCCAGGGTTTAATAAATAAACGGTTTTCTTTCGGAAGTCATTAGCATAGACATCGTTTTCGTTTACTCTTACTGTTATTGCGTTTGGATTTACAATAGCAATTTCTTTTCCGTTGTAAGCAATTTCAAATTTAGCATAAGTTTCGTCTGTTTTTCTTTTTGATTTTAAACGGGTTATTACAAAATCGTCACTTGTTATAATATTTTTATTTGCGGGTAATTTAAAGTCTTCTATTGCTACTGTTGTTCCTTTTACTGGTACTCGTGATAGCCCTGTTAATGAAAAATCAAATTTATCAACTAACATTTGATTCCCCCCTCTCACGGTGAAGGTTTTATTTGATTCTTTGTGAGGTTTTAATTTATGTATTTTTTCTTTTACAGTGTTTTTAGTTCCCCAATCAAAGATAATCTGACTGTCTTTGTTGTTCCATATAATATAATCGCTTGTTATATTATTAATTAATACAGCGAATTTTAGGTATTCAAAGTTTCCTACTATGTTTTTAAAGTTTAGGGTGTAGTAATCGTTCTTAATTTCTGTTGGTATTCGATAATAATTTTTGGTTTTAGTATCTAGTTTTACTTTTTTACTTTTTTCTTGTGCATAAAACCCACTATTCAGTAATGTTAGGGTCGTTATAATTAAAATTTGAATTGATTTTTTCATGATGTGTTTAATAATTTATGATAAGTATTGTTCTTTATTCAAAATATATGCCATTTATTGAGGTTTAGTCAAACTCAATCAATACTTTGTTTTTTTCAACGGTATCACCTTTATTTACTAAAATAGATTTTATGGTAGCGTCGATTGGAGATTTTAGAATGTTTTCCATTTTCATTGCTTCTAAAACTAATATTGGGTCGTCTTTTTTTATTTCATCTCCTATATTTACTTTTATTTCGAATACTACACCTGGCATTGGAGCTTTTAGTTCGTTTACTTTTTGAACTACTCCTATTCCCATTCCCATAGATTTTAATAAGTCGTCGTATTGGTCGGTAAGCTCGACTTGAAATCTATTTCCATTTATTTTTAAACTGACTTTTTTTGTTGCTTTATCAAGACTTAATAATCTAGCTTCGTATTTTTTTCCGTTTGAGGCTATTCTCAATGTTCTGTTTTCTTTATTAATGATTTCTATTTTAAAATCATTGCCTTCTAGTGGAGTATTTTCTAGTGGGAAAAATTCAATAACGTCTGAATTGTTTATTTTTGCTTTCATATTTTTTATAGATTCTAAAGGCTAAAATTAATGAAAATATATTTAATTGTTACTGATTTTGAATGAATACCCGTTTTAAATTTGTATTTAGTATTGCGTTAGGGATAGAAACGTTAGCTTTTGGTTTCAAAAAAGTATAGATTTACTTAGTCGAAAAGAGCGATTTTATGAGCTCCTTTTTGGCTTAGTAATCTTTTTTTTGAAACCAAAACTTTAAGTGTATAGCCTGTATAAACGCCCAAGTTATAATACGTGTTATCCAAATAGGTTTCTTAAAACGTCTTCTACTTTGCCTACGAAAATTAGTTCTATGTTGTAGTTGGTTTGTTCGATTCCTTTGTTGTGTTTGGAAATAAATATTCTTTCGTAACCTAGTTTTTCGGCTTCATATATTCGCTGTTCTATTCGGGGGACTGGTCTTATTTCGCCCGATAATCCAACTTCTCCAGCAAAACAGGTTTTGTTTTCGATACTTAAATCGACGTTTGAAGAGAGTATAGCACAAACTACCGCCAAATCAATGGAGGGGTCATCGACTTTTATACCTCCTGTAATGTTAAGGAATACATCTTTTTGACCGATTCTAAAACCGCATTTTTTTTCTAAAACTGCCAATAGCATGTTTAGTCGGCGTAAGTCAAAGCCTGTTGCCGAGCGTTGTGGAGTTCCGTAAGCTGCTGTGCTAGCCAAAGCTTGAATTTCGATTAGCATTGGGCGAGTTCCTTCCATGGTTACGGCAACGGCAATTCCGCTGAGGTCGCCATCGTGGTTGGTAATCATTATTTCCGATGGGTTTTCTACTTCTTTTAAGCCTGTACTTGTCATTTCGAAAATACCGAGTTCGTTGGTGCTTCCAAATCTGTTTTTGATGGCTCTTAGTAATCGATATAAATGGTTTCGATCTCCTTCAAATTGGAGTACCGTATCGACCATATGTTCCAATACTTTTGGTCCTGCAATGCCTCCGTCTTTGGTAATGTGTCCAATTAATATAATAGGTACGCCTGTTTCTTTGGCGTAGCGCATCATTTCGGCGGTGCATTCTCTTACTTGAGAAATACTTCCTGGACTCGATTCTATTGATGGGGTTTGTAAGGTTTGTATGGAATCGATGATTATTAAATCGGGGTTTAAATTTTTAGCGTGTTGTAAAATATTTAGGGTGTTTGTTTCTGTAAGCAGAAAACAAGCGCTCTCTTTATGAGGTATTCGGTCTGCCCTCATTTTTATTTGTTCTTCGCTTTCTTCTCCCGATACATAGAGTACTTTTAAATTACTATTGAGTGCTAAGTCTAACAGTAAAGTTGATTTTCCTATTCCTGGTTCTCCTCCAATCAGTGTTAGCGAACCTACAACTATTCCGCCTCCTAATACTCTATTAAATTCCTTGTTGGATAGTTTGTGTCTTCTGTTTTCTAGAGGTTTTATCTCTGTAATGTGATGGGGTTTTGTGTTTTTCTTAAATGAATCGCCCAGTAAAATACGGTCTTTTTTGTCCTCTTTTTGAACAATTTCTTCTACCATTGTATTCCATTCATTACACCCTGGGCATTTGCCCAACCATTTTGCCGATTCTGTTCCACAGTTTTGACAGAAATATGCCGATTTTGTTTTTGCCATACTTCAAAGGTATAATCTTAGAACGTAATTTTGTTACGTTGTGGTAAAAAATATATTTTTTATGATTTGATTTCTTTTACTTTATTAGTAAAACACAAAAAAGCCTATCAATCTAATTGATAGGCTTTTTTAAAAAAAAATATTAATGTAGATTAAACTACTTTCACATCTATTGCGTTTAATCCTTTTCTTCCTTCTTTTAATTCGAATTCTACTTCGTCTCCTTCCTTAACTTCATCAATTAATCCCGAAACGTGAACAAAATGTTCTTTGTTTGAATCGTCCTCTACAATGAAACCAAATCCTTTAGTTTCATTGAAAAATTTTACTGTACCTTTCATGTTGTTTTTTAATAAATTATACTGCAAATGTAATCTATTTATTTTAATAGCAAATAATAAATGCACTTTTATTTTAAATATTATTTTTTTTAGACTGTTACATATAATTTTAATTCTTTTAATTGAGCTTCGTCAATAGGAGATGGCGCGTCTATCATTACATCTCTACCGCTATTGTTTTTTGGGAAAGCAATAAAATCTCGAATAGAGTCAGTGCCTCCAAATATTGAACAAATTCTATCAAAACCAAAAGCTAACCCTCCGTGTGGCGGAGCTCCATATTCAAAAGCATTCATCAAAAACCCAAATTGAGCTTCGGCTTCTTCTTTTGTAAATCCGAGTAAATCAAACATTCTTGCTTGTATTTCTCTATCGTGAATACGTATAGAACCTCCACCAACTTCTACACCATTTATAGCTAAATCGTATGCGTTTGCTCTTACTTTTCCAGGTTCGGTAGCTATCATTTCCATGTCTTCTGGTTTTGGAGAGGTAAACGGATG
>CAMZKF010000074.1 GCA_947311095.1 uncultured Flavobacteriales bacterium | reverse complement strand
TATACCAATTTAATTTTGAAATACGCTGAAAGAAATAGAATTGTTTTTTTACTTATTGATGAATAAAAATCCATTCATAGCCAAGTTATGGATTTATTTTTTGAAGAAAAGAAGTGAGAAAAGAAACTGTTTATTAGGCGCGTTTAAATGTTAAGTTGGTATTATTCCCCTCTTTATAAAAAAAACGCCTCAACCGATTATTCGATTGAGGCGTTTGTTGTTTTATGCTGAATTGATATTAATCAATTTTCTATTTTTTAACTATTTTTTTTCATAACCGACAAACCGTTATTTCCTTCTATTTTCAGGAAATAAACTCCGTTTGCTAAGTGACTAATATCGATGTAGCTTTTCGTGTTTGAAGCCTGTGTTCTTTTCACTACTTTTCCTACCTCATCTAACACTATTACATTAGCTATATCGCTTGTATTTTCCAACAACAATTCTATAGTTAAAACGCCTGTTGTAGGATTTGGATAAATTACAACCGCTTCATCTTCATTACTTTCAATTGTTTCTATTGGTGCTGCAACAGTTAGCGATTCTAAAACCATTGGTTCTACTTCTTCTATTCTCTTACCATTTAAATATTCAAATAAGTGAGCTGCTTGACTCCCTATAAAAGTAGCATAGCTTGAATCAACTAAGTTTTCTATTGTCGCATAATCGGCTGTTCCTTTTGCTAGTTGGTACATTTTACCATCTGGATTAGCCAATAGCACATTGTAGTATTGTACAAAATCACTTTCGTCTTCTTCGTCCGATATAACCGATAACAATTCACCTGCTTTTTGATAGTCGTTGTTACCAAAATAGTATTGAACCAATTGTTTTTGAGCGTCCAAACCTCCTTTTTGCTCATAAATTGCAATAATGGAATCCAACCCTGTTTCTATGGTCGAATCTGCTAAGTGATATTGATTGATGTCTCTTTCTAAATAAGCGATTTCTCTGTGGTAGTAAGTAACCGTACCTTCTAAATCTTCTCTTGAATTTATTCCTTCAAAATTTAAGGCTAACAGTTGAGATTTTACTGCTTCTGATAGCTTTGATTTCTTTATCGTTCTTACTGTTCGAGCAGTCAACGGATAACTGTTTGTCAAAATTTCTTTAATATTACTGTGTGGAATATCTCTTGCTGCTCCAATTATATTGTCTAACATTGCTAACGAAACATAAGGCGTATAATTCTTTACCAATTTCGTTTTGAAATATTCCCAATAATCTACATTATTTTCTAACAAACCTTGTTCCCATAGTTGGCTCACTTCTGCATCTACTCTTTCTAGCAATTCTTTGTCGTCTTTTACCGTTGTTTTTAACTGTGCTATTTTACCACCCAATACCCACGGTTTAAAACTTGGTAAATCAAATCGCTTAACAGGACAAGATAAAACAGGGTCGTAATTAAAATTTTCACAATAGGCATAGCCTGTTATAGCTCCATTTTGTAACGTAGGCTCTAAACGACTTGGCCCATTTGCTCCTATCCACAAATCACGTTGGTAGGTTGTATTATTTCCATTGTTGTTCCACCAATTAGAAGCACTAGGATTAACAGCTGAATATAAGTTATTGGAAGGAGCAGATACAGTAACACAACTCCCTTGATAAGGAGAAAGACCTCCTTGAAACATCCAAAAAAGACCTTCGTAAACATCACTTTTAGCACTTCCGCTAAAATCATTACAACGGTAAGTTAATCCTGTATTTATAACCGAATTTCCATTATATATTTGCACATTTTCGCCTAAATTATACGCTCCAAAATTCAAATCTTCAAAAGTGTTGTGATACACTTCATTTACATCTGGATTTGTTCCATAATTATTACTATTGGCTATTAAAATACCATAAGAATTTCCCGTATGTACGGTTTTAAACAAGTTGTTTTCAATTGTATAACCTGTTGAAGAATTACTATACAAACCATAAGGCCAACCGTGAGATGACGCAGTTGGAATACCTACGTTTACAGTGTTGTTTACAAACTTAAAGTTTCGAATACTTCCCATGTGAGCTGCTCTGTTGTTCTCGTTAAACTCGGCATACTTTACAGTTATGGTATTTGCTATTCCTAAGTTGGCATTACGAGCGTCTATCCCATATTCTAAGTTAGAGAACGAACTTGCTATTCTAGCGTTAATAGGACAAGGGTTATAATAAGGTACAAATGCCGTACATAGATATGTAATCGTATAACCTGCGTCTATACTTACAATTCCCTTTCCTCGAGTTGCCATGCTAGGGCTGTTAGTCGTATTGGTAAATCGACAACCTTTAAAGTATATTTTCTTTACACTCAACATACTTACGTGTGCATTTGGCGTACTTACACCGTCTGCCAATGGGTAGCTATCGGTTATGAAATCGCAATTGGTAAAACCACTCAAACTATTGTAATTGTTGTACGAAAGAAATATAACGTCTCTCTTATTGTTTTTAAATGTAGAATTACTAGCTCTTATCCTTCCTCCATTGGTACTCCAATCGGGATTGTTATTGGCATCTCGTTTGTGCAATGCAACTCCTATATAGGCATTGCTTATTTCAGAATTGTTGTACATGCTCAAATATCCTTGATTGCTTAGATGCTGATTGGCATTGGAATTTCCCTCTACTCTTACTCCTTCCCACATCATATTTTGAGTTACATCGGAAGTTAAAACCGTATGATTCAAATACACTTTAGCGCCTTTTTCTATTATCATTCGAGCGCCTTGGTCAAACAAAAACGTCATATTGTTGATGTGTACGTTCGCTCCTGAAGAAACTTTTATAAAGCCTACAACAGAAATGCTTGTTGTAGAATTTCCAAAAGGATTATTTCCTACATTCCACACATGGGTTCCAGAATTTACTACATAATTAGTAACTGATGCAAATAAATTAAATGATACAAATACGAGTGATATAATTAATGATAACTTTTTCATGTTTTTTAATTTTAATGATAATTTTTCATTCAAACATACATCTAAAAAAAGTTAAACAAAGAAAATAAATTATTAAATCTACTATAAATTATTAATCGGTTAATTTTATAATTTTACGGTAAATATAAATCGTTAAATCAACTTATAATTAACAATAAAGCTTTTTAATTAGTTAAATACGCAAATAAAATTTATTCTTGGAGAGAAGATATAAATGGAAACTGAAGAACTGTTTTTTTTTGATTTTTAGATTCAAGACTGTAAGATGTAAGACTGTAAGATACAAGACTTTAAGACAGCTATGAATAGCTCTCAAAAAAACAAAACTTAGCTTCTTTTTTATTTGCAATTAACCGACAAAACACACCTTTCCTACAATAAGACTTTGTATCTTCTCTAAAAACGAACATTTTATTGTATTTTTGTCCTATGAAGTTATGTTTACTCGTTCTTATTCTAATTACATTCCAGACGAATGTGTTTTCTCAACAACCTTTCTATCAAGATATTTTTAAGGGAGGTGTTTATTCTTACACTATTGGGAATAATATACATGTAAATAATCATTATCTTGGAAGATTGGGAGGCGATGAACAAAACTCAAGTTATAGTTGATCAGGTGTTTACGGTTGCTTTTCCCATTATAATAATACTGCATATGGTTTAGCAGGAGACACGGCAGATAATCTAATGGGGGGTACAGATGCACTTGCAGATATAAAAAGCTATGTAAACTATGGCGATACGTCTGTTTCTGTAAAATGGGACAAAGGTTACAAATGTATAAGATGTAATAAAGAGAAGTATTCTAAAGGAAAAACACAAGAAAGTAGGCGTTGTACAAAATGTGGATATGATGAATCGCCAACAGCAAATACCCTATTTCATAAAGTTAAGTTTGGTATAGACGTGGCTTTTGAAATGGCTTATGACATAGCAACGAGTAAGAAAGGGGCTAGTAGCATTTGGTTGGCTGAAAGGCACGGAGTCAAACAGATGACAGCTTGGCTTTTTAGGAGGAAAGTTCAAGAAGCAATGAAAAGTAGCGAAGAACATCCTTTAGAAAAATTGGTTCATGTGGATGAATTTGAAATCGGAACACCTAAAAATCGTCAGACATAAGATAACCGTTTTTATCGAAGATAGAACCGTCTATTATAAAGAATAGTAAATCTCCATTGGCATCGTGCATGGCATTGTGGGCATGCTCTGCCGTTCGACCACCGTAGCCTGACGTCCAACTTATAGGGTTTGTCGTGCCTGGGTAGGTTGTGAGAGAAAATGTAAACCATTCACATCTAAATATTTATTTGGCAAACTCCAAATAGGATTCTGTGCGATACTATCAAGGGTAGAAAACACTACCAATAGCATTAAATAACATTTTTTTTTCATAATTTATCGTTTTATACCAAATGAATATTAAAATGAGCTAAAAATAAATTGAATTATTTTTTTGCTAGTTGATGAATAAAATCTATTCATAGCCTTAGCTATGAATAGATT
>CAMZKF010000073.1 GCA_947311095.1 uncultured Flavobacteriales bacterium | reverse complement strand
TTCGTTTTGTAGCATAATGGAATATTTGTTTATTTATATATGTAAATATACTGATTTCTAAGGTTTTACGCTAGGAAATTATGCTGCGTTTTTAAAGAAAATCTGATGAAAGCGATTGGTTTTATTGGATGCGAAACTTTAGTTAATTAGAAATTTAAAATGAACAGATCCAAAGTACATTGGTACAACAAGTACATTAAACGTTTTTCATATCAAGAAGAACAACTAAAAAACCACCCTATAAATTCAAATACCGAATTAATTGTGGTGATTCCCTGCTTTAATGAAACGGGATTATTAGCTACATTTCAGGCTCTACTAGACGCTACAATCCCTCAGAATATTAATATTGAGATTTTAACTGTCATTAATCATGGAGAAAATGAATCGGAAGAAGTAAAACAACTCAATGAAGTAACTCTTATTCAAGCAAATAATTTTTCAAAAAAAAATACCAATAGACAAATCTCTTTTATAAATCTTAAAGCTTTTAATTTACAAAAAAAACATGCGGGAGTTGGTTTAGCTCGAAAAATAGGTATGGACGAAGCTTTACATCGTTTTCAGCGAATAAATAAAAATGGTATTATAGTCTGTTTTGATGCAGACTCTCTGTGCGAAAAAAACTATTTTGAAACTATTTACAACCACTTTAATCGCAATCAAAAATTAAATGGCGTTTCTATTCATTTTGAACATCCAATCGAAGGAACATCTCACCAACATTCGATATATGCTGCAATTATCGATTATGAATTACATTTGAGGTATTATAAAAATGCAATAAAATTATTGGGCGTGCCTTATGCTTATCATACCATTGGTTCGAGTATGGCTGTAAAATGTGAAGCTTACGCTAAACAAGGAGGCATGAATAAACGAAAAGCTGGAGTAGATTTTTATTTTTTATCTAAAATTATTCAACTGGGTAATTTTTCGGAGATAACTAATACTAAAGTAATTCCTTCTCCTAGAGTATCAGATAGAGTTCCCTTTGGTACAGGTAAGGCAATAGGCGATATTATTGATTCAGGACAAGAAGAATATTTAACCTATGATTTTGATGCTTTTTTAGATTTAAAATTATTTTTTGATGCTATTACAACTACAAGAACTGAATCAAATTATGATCATTTACCAAACTCATTAAAACTATTTTTAGACCCTACTGATTATCACAATAAATTAGCTGAAATAAGAAAAAATACAGCTTCTCTTCCTCGTTACAAACAACGTTTTTATTTTGTTTTTGATGCTTTTTTTATCTTAAAATTTGTTCATTTTTTTAGAGATAATATTCAAAATAACAAAAGTCTAAATTTAGAAGCTAAAAGACTTTTAAAAGCATTAAATATTTCTTTTCAAGCTACGGATAATAATAAAACATTACTTTCTATTTATAGAAAACTTGATTGTAATCAATCCAACGACAACATCTATTGATAATTTAACTCATTCAAATCCTGTTCCTTTATTAGCTTCACTCATTAATATTAGAGCAAATAAAGCGTAATTTATCATGTCGTAATAGTTGGCATCTACACCTTCAGACACCAATGTTTGTCCTTTATTATCCTCTATTTGTTTGGTTCTTAGAATTTTCATCAAAATTAAATCGGTAAGTGATGAAATTCTCATATCTCGCCATGCTTCGCCATAATCGTGATTTTTTGCTTTCATTAACTCTCGTACTTTATGAGCGTATTCGTCGTAAAGTTGAATTGTATGTTGGGCTGGAAGCTCTAATTTTTCATCCTTATCTATTTCAAGTTGAATAAGTGCCATAATACAGTAATTAACAATACCTATAAATTCAGGTTCAATACCTTCGTCCACCTTACTCAATCCGTTTTCTTGTATGGTACGAATACGGTTGGCTTTTATAAAAATTTGATCAGTTAAAGAGGCTGGTCTCAAAATGCGCCATGCTGTTCCATAATCGATGGTTTTTTTTTCGAATAAAGTTCGGCATTTCTTAAACTCTTTATCGTATTGTGCTAATGTTTTTTCCATTGTAAATACTTAATTTACGTATATTTTCTTCATTTTTAATTCTACAACTTTTCCAAAAGTAGTCAATTCTTTAAAATTAACACGTTTTTTGTCCCCCACCATAGAAATAGTTACTGGTTTTCCTTTTAAATATTTGTTGTAAAAATCGAGTATATCGTCAAAGGTTAGTTTTTTAAATTCTTTTCTAAATTTGTAATTCGGGTCTTCGGTATAACCTTGTTCTTGCCAGCGTTGCACTTGATCGATTAGGTTTCTAAAGCCTGGTTTAGCAGTAATGGCACTTTTATTTATCGCTCCTTTTATATAATCAATTCGCTCAGGCTTTTGAGGCATCGAATCTAGTAACCAAAGCATCGTCTTTAGAGCTTCGATAGTCTTGTCATTTTGACACCCTATGTAGCCCATAAACTTTCCATCTTTGGTCAGGTTCTCTCCAGCTCTTGCTACTCCATAAGCAGAATAGGCAAGCGAACGAAATTCTCTAATTTCTTGAAAAACTAAAGCTGACATTCCCTTTCCAAAATACTCGTTAAAAGCATACATTTTGTAATGTTCTTCCAATGGAATATTACCCAAATCTATATCAAAATAAATATTGGTTTGTGTAGCTTTTTTATCGTTCATAAAATATATAGTATTTGACTTAGCATAGCGAGGACTTTTATTTTTGTATTCTTTTATATTTTTATATTTATCAAGAATTGGTTTTTGAATAAAATACTTGTCTAACTCTTGTTTTACAGCTTTATTATTCCCAACATAATTAACTTTAAAAACAATTTCTTTTTGTATATTTTTAAACAGAGTCACTAAATCAGAAGACGAAAACTTAGCGATTTTCTTTGCCGAAAGTTGCTTTAAATATTTACTTTCATTTTTGTACAAAGCATATTCTCGTTCTACTCGAACTTCGGAATTTGGATTCGATTTGATTTCTTTATTCAATGCTTTTTTCTGTTGCACTATTTCTTTTATTTTGGTTTCGTCTTT
>CAMZKF010000072.1 GCA_947311095.1 uncultured Flavobacteriales bacterium | reverse complement strand
TTATTTTTTTCTTGTTCAGTAATTTTTCAACGTCCTTTAAAAACAAATCAAATCGTTGGTCATTGGTAATTACATTTTGATTGTACCCAAAGAATCGCTCAAACTTAGTATCAGCCAATGTTACTAACTCAATATCATTCCGTTTGTTTATTTCATTATAAGATGCTTTAGTTTCATCAAAACCTTTTCTATCGTTTAATGTCAATTTATTCTCATTATCAGCAAAATCTGATTTAATGCTTAGGGTTACAGCATTTGTTTCCCCATCTTTATTTGTCAACGATTCTAGCTCTATTAATTGAATAGTCGTTACATCCTTATCCTGTTCAGGAACTTTAAATTCAGTAGAAAAAGCTTCATTATCTTTACTTCCTTCAACTTCTATCAGATAAGTTTTATTACTTTCTAATATTATATTATAAGCACCTGTTTCTGAATCTGGTTTTATTCTTTTTATTTCTTTTCCTGTTTCTTTATCTATAAAAATAATTTCAGCATCTGCAGGGCTATTATCATTTTTGTAAACTGCCAAACCTTCAAAAGAAGTTTCATAAGGTTTAAAGAAAATTTCAAATATATCCATATCCCCAATTGATCCGTTTCGATTAGACGAAATAAAACCATGTTTTTCATCATTACTAATATCAATAAAAATATCATCTGCTAGGGAATTATATGGCTCTGCCATACGAACAGGCTCTGCTTTTCCATCTGTTAAATCTAGCTTAAAGAAATCGTACCCTCCCATACTATTATGTCCTTTCGATGAGAAATAAAGTGTTTTTCCATCTCTAGAAACAAATGGACCATCTTCATCAAAAGCAGTGTTGATTGACATGTTTTTAGGTTTAGACCATTTTCCATTATCTCCTAAGGTAGATTGATATATATCTTTTCCACCTTTACCTAATTTTTGTTTATGAGAAAAATACAAGACTTTTCCATCTGGAGAAAACGCTACACTTGGCGTGTGTTTTGATTTGTTATTTACAATTTCAAATTCAGTTTCTGTTGTCCATTCCCCATTTTCAAATTTCGTCTGAAATATTTTATTGTCTTTATATAAATACAAATCTTTCCCTCCTTCATAAGCGATATAAGAATCATGCCCTTTAGTATTTTTTACATCAAATATAAAATCATGTTCTTCGTCTGTCAACAAAACCCAATTACTGTCTCGTCTTTTACAAAAATAAATATCTTCATAATACTTATTATCAAAAGCAAGTTCATTGGATATGCCTGGTCTTCTCGAGGTAAAAACTAACAAGTCTAAATCTTCAACATAGACAGGTGCGTAATCGCCATATACACTATTCAAATCACTACTCATGTCTTCAACTCTCAATCCACTTTTAAGTCTATTTTCATACGTTATCGCGTTATTTACCCATTGATATTCGGTTTCAACTTCCGATTTTAATGCATTTCCCATTTCATTATCTTTTATGAAATGTTCAAAAAACTGAAAAGTCTCTTTTGCTTTTTCAAACTCTCCTTGTTCTCGATATGATTTACCTAAGTAATAGTAAGTTTCTGCAATTGTATCTCCATCAAAAGTCTCTATTGCATCATTAAAACATGCAATTGCTTTAGACAAATCTTTATGTGATTTATAGTAAGATAACCCTGTCAAAAAGTGATATTCACTATTTGCTTCGTCTAACTTAGTTAGCGCTTCAAATTTTTCAATAGCTTCTTCATAATTACCTTTATCAAACTCTGTTGAAGCTTTTTTGTACAATTTCTTTTCACTAATCTCGACATCTCCCAAAGATGAGATTGACAACATTAAACTTAAGGCTAAAATTTTCATATAATTATATTATCATTTAATAAAAAAGCAATTTACCTAAATAAAACTTACACTTTAAAAGTGCAAATATATCTTTTTTTTTTAATTTTGACGCTAACATAACTATTTTTCAATTATTTATGAAAAAATTAAGGCATAACTTACCTTTTATAACAGCCAAAATACAACAAGAATTAGAGAAGAAATTACCTGGTATATCCTCACATTTAAAAATGACTCCTTATTCTCGAAAAAGTGCTAAAGAAGCGCTTGCTCTAAATTTAAACCCTAAAAATGCTGCTGTCCTAATTCTTCTCTACCAAAAAGACAATTCTGTTTTTTTTACTTTAACAAAAAGAACTGAATATAACGGACCTCACGGTGGACAAATTTCATTGCCTGGAGGAAAAAAAGAAGCAAATGAAACACTAAAAGAAACAGCACTAAGAGAAACAGAGGAAGAAATTGGAATAGATAAGAATTCAATCTCAATATTAGGGGCTATTTCTCAAGTTTATGTTCCTCCTAGCAACTTTCTAATTACACCGTTCCTCGCATACATTAATTACGTTCCTGTTTTTACAAAACAAGAAAGAGAAGTCGCTTCCATTTTAGAAATTCCAATAAGTCAATTGCTAGATGAAAACAATGTAAAGATAAAAGAAATCCCCTTAACTAAATACGCTAAGACAAACAACATAATGAAAGCTCCATATTTCGAATTAAACAAGCACATTGTATGGGGAGCTACGGCAGTTATTCTTAGCGAACTTAAAGATGTGTTAAACAGATAATTAATCCGCATCAAAAACAAGCTTTAAGCCTCTAAAATTTTACGATACAACGCTACATATTGTTTAGCCGCATTATTCCAACTAAACTTCCCACTCCTTAAAACTAACTGCTCAGCTCTACTTTTAGTATGTAAATTGATTGCTTTAAAGACTTCATTAGCCATGTCTTCGGAATTAAATGACGAAAAATAAGATGCCAACTCCCCTCCTATTTCAGGTAACGATGTTTTGTTTGATAAAATCAAAGGCTTTCCAAAACTCATCGCCTCTACGACAGGCAACCCAAAACCTTCATTTGTTGAAGGAAAAACAAATGCACTACAATTTTTATACATCCATATTTTTTCAGCTTCAGAAATCTCACCCGTCAAAAAAACCTGTTGTTCCAATTTATATTTACGAACTAATTGTTCTATTTTAGTTGCGTAAGCTCCATTTTTATTTCCACTTATATAAAGTTTTAACGCAGGTAAAAACCGCATCATTTCCACAAGCGTATGAAAATTCTTTTTTTCTCCAACTATCCCTATTGTAAACAAAAACGGGGCTACACTATTAATAAAAGTAGGTTTATTTGCTTTCAACAATTTATTAATTGCAACTCCATTGTAAATGACTTTTTTGACAACTCCATGCTTAAAAACTAAATTATCTTCCGCTACTGTTTTAGTATATTCCGAAATAAAAGTAATAGCTAAAGCTTTGTTTACTAACTCTTGTAATCGAGCAAGATGTCTATCTCTTTTTTGCCCTTTATAAATTTCCAAAAAATTTAAGTCGTGAATTGTTAAGATCTTCTTTACCTTTTTATCTTGAGGAAAATAAACAGCCTCTTGATGAAGAGAATGCCATATTTTAGTTTTCAATTTTATTTTAAACAATTTATGATAACGCTTCCATAAAACCACCTCTAAATCAGGAAATAAATAAGCATACTCTTGAGGAATATAAACCCCTAAATCATTCGTTGGAATTTGACTGGCGATAGCAGAACTCAAATGCAGACAAAATTGCCCCAACCCACTGTTTGGATTTTTCAACTTTTCTAAATCTAAAAATATTTTTACCATCAAAAGCCCCAAGGTCAGAATTTTATACTTTAAAAACAGAATTTATTTAATATTTTATTGACAATAAGATATGAATAACTAAATAGATTTTGTATTTTTGCAATTCGTTATTGTTAAATTGACACAATAAAAACCATTAAATAAAAAGTATTATTTTGAAAAATATTGAAGAACATATTTTTAATTTATTATTCTTACACGACTGTGTAACTTTACCAGGACTAGGAGGATTTGTCGGCACACACACACCTTCTAAATTCAATAAAAAAACCAATACTTTTTCACCTCCGTCTAAACAAATAAACTTCAACAAACATTTATCCACAGATGATGGTTTGCTTACTCACGAAATTGCAAAAACAGAAGAAATAGCTTACAACGAAGCTTTTTTAATGGTAAAAAATTACGTTCAAAATTTAAAACAAGAACTAGATAACAACAAAAGAGTTGAACTAAATAAATTAGGGACATTTTTCATTGACAATAATCGATTATTGAAATTTATATCTTTTGGTTTTAACTTT
>CAMZKF010000071.1 GCA_947311095.1 uncultured Flavobacteriales bacterium | reverse complement strand
CTAATTGGAGAAGAGGAAGCTAACTTTCTATATTCACATTCATTTAAAGGCCATTTAATTTTCGTTCAAATTTTAAACTTATCTCTCTTTGGGGAAAGAGGCGGATAAGCATAAAAGTTTTGTTTATAGAAGTCTTAGGCTTACAATCTATTTCCGTTGGATTTATAAGGCCTACTTAGTCAACAATAACTCTCTCAACTTAGGTAGCGGCCAATAAGAATTGTCAACTAATTGTTCTAATTTGTCTGAACTGTATTTGATTTCATCCATAAATGGTTTTACGATGTTACAATAGTCAAAAGCCTTTTTTTCAATATCTTCTATCTTGTTTGCTTTTTTACGAGCATCAACCATTTCGTCAACTTTAGTCTTTATAATATTCAAATGTTTACTAATCTCTTTTATAATCAAAACCTGAGTCTCTCCTGCAACCTTAGCTTCTTTTTCACCAAAAACAGCTTGCAAACCTTTGACATTATCTAATAATTCTGTTTGGTAACGTATAACAGCAGGAATAATAGAGGTTTGGCAAATGTCGCCCAAAACCCTCGCTTCAATTTGTAATTTTAACGTGTAAGATTCAAGCTCTATTTGGTGTCTTGATTCTATTTCTCGTTTAGACAATACTCCTTGACTCTCAAAAAGATTGATGTAAGATTTGGTCTTCATCGTATGTAAAGCACTTGGAGTGTCTTTTAAATTTGATAAGCCTCTTTTTACAGCTTCTTTAACCCATTTATCCCCATATCCATTACCTTCAAATCGAATGGCTTTTGAAGCTTTGATTAAATCTTGAAGTTCTTTTAAAATAGCCTCGTCTTTTTATCTCCATTAGCGATTCGTTTATCAACAGCTATTTTAAAATCATTGAGCTGTTTTGCCATAATTGTATTTATAGCAATCATAGCTTGAGAGCAATTAGCTGTAGAGCCAACAGCTCTAAATTCAAATTTGTTTCCTGTAAAAGCAAATGGAGAAGTCCTATTTCTATCGGTGTTGTCCAACATTAATTGAGGGATTTTTCCAATATCTAATTTTAAAGCTGTTTTGTCTTCTGGTGTCATTTTTCCTGCCTTAATCGACTTTTCAATTTTATCTAACATGTCAGTTAGTTGAGTTCCGATAAAAATAGACATAATAGCAGGAGGTGCTTCATGCCCTCCTAAGCGATGGTCGTTACTAGCAGAGGCAATACTTGATCTTAATACATCAGCATAATCATGGATACCTTTAATTGTATTTATTAAAAAAGTAAGGAATCTTAAATTGGTTTTAGGATTTTTGCCTGGTTGTAATAAATTAATGTTTGTATTTGTTCCCAAAGACCAATTGTTGTGCTTTCCAGAACCATTAAGTCCTGCAAAAGGTTTTTCATGCAATAAGACTTCAAAGTGATGACGCCGAGCTACTTTTTCTAATAAATCCATTAATAATAGATTATGGTCAACGGCTAAATCTGCTTCTTCAAACATTGGAGCACATTCAAATTGATTGGGAGCTACTTCATTATGTCTAGTTGTTACAGGTATTCCTAATCGATAAGCTTCAACCTCAAATTCTTGCATAAAAGCAGTCGCTCTTTCAGGTATTGAACCAAAATAATGGTCGTCTAATTGCTGTCCTTTAGCTGGAGCGTGTCCTACTAAAGTTCTTCCTGTCATTTTTAAATCTGGACGAGCATTATACAATGCAGTATCTACTAAGAAATATTCTTGTTCCCATCCTAGAGTAGCTCTAACTCTGGTTATATTTTTGTCAAAGTATTGACAGACTGAAGTTGCAGCTGAATCAACAGCGTCTAAAGCTTTTAGTAGGGGAGCTTTGTAATCTAAAGATTCTCCAGTGTAAGAAATAAATATTGTGGGTATGCAAAGTGTTTTTCCCATTATAAAAGCAGGGGAAGTAGGGTCCCACGCTGTGTATCCTCTAGCTTCGAAAGTATTTCTGATTCCTCCATTTGGAAATGAAGAAGCGTCAGGTTCTTGTTGTATTAATAATTGACCTTCAAAATGCTCGATTGCTCTACCGTCTTCTATAGGTTTAAAAGAAGCATCGTGTTTTTCTGCCGTAGAACCTGTAAGTGGTTGAAACCAATGAGTATAATGTGTTACTCCTTTAGCCATAGACCAATCTTTCATTGCAGTAGCGATTTGGTCGGCAATGTATCGTTCAATTCTATGTCCTTCGTATATTGCCTTTTTTACACTTTTGAATGCGCTATCTGTAAGATAAGCTCGCATTACGCTAATGTTAAAGACATTTTCCCCATAATAGTCAGAAACTTTATTCGAGGGATAGTTTACTTCTAATGGTGTTCTTGTTTGAACTTCTTCTAAGGCTTTAAATCGATTGACAGACATAATATTTTGTTTTTTTACAAATGTAATACTTTTTGACAGGGGTAATTAAAAAAAAATACTTTTTTATGTTTTTTTTTACTATAAAATAGCTAATGACACAAAAATAGCATAATAATTTAGGGGGTATGAAAAGAAATTAATAGTTATTGGATTGGTTTTGTCTTGCTGTTTTCTTTTTCGTTAATAAAAGGAAAGGTAAAATCGATTAAATTGAAAATTCACCCTACTCCTGAGGTTGTCAGAGTTTGAATACTTTAATTACTTTCAGCATATTTCAAAATTAACCCGAATGAATCTTAATGGCGATTGATCGATTGCATGTAAGCGTACGGGGAACTACGTAGGTTTATTTTCTACCCAATTTTGAGGAAGTAATTCATGAAGTTTATTTGCTTTATGTTCTGGAATTCT
>CAMZKF010000070.1 GCA_947311095.1 uncultured Flavobacteriales bacterium | reverse complement strand
TTTGTTTTTAAATATACAGACGATAGAGTTTACCTTTGGGCAGTTTATTCTTTAGGTAAAGTTACACGTTGGGATGGAACACAAACTTATGCACCTTTATACGATAGAAGGCACAATATAAATTTGGTAGGGACTTACATGATGGGAGAAAAGAAAAAATGGGAGTTAAACGCTCGTTGGAATTTTGGAACAGGACTACCATTTACTCAAATTCAAGGTTTTACACAATTTGTTAATTTTAATCAAGGAGGAATAGGTACAGATTATACCACTGCTGATGCTAACAATGTAAATATAGTTTATGGAAAATTAGGAAAGGGAAGGCTTTCGGCTTATCACCGTTTAGATATTGCTTTAAAAAGAAAAATAGAATTAAAAAATAAAACAAAAATGGAAATTACAGCGAGTGTAACAAACGTATATAGCCGTAAAAACATCTTTTATGTAGAGCCAGTAAGCAATACCAAGGTGAATCAATTACCAATATTACCAAGTTTGGGGTTTAGTTGGAGGTTTTAAGTTTTATGGGGTATGAGTTATTGATAGCAAAAGATTTTATTACAACAATGTGGGCTAAAGGAACGACAACAGAATTGGTTTGCGTCCCTTTTGATGCTTCGCTTAAATTGTTAAATTTTGATTTTAGACTAAGTATAGCGACAATAAAAACGGGCTCTAAATTTTCAGTCTTATCTGGAGTTTCAAGAACATTAGTAGTACTTGAAGGAGAATTAAAATTAAAACACATCAATCATCATTCAATAAGCTTACCTCAATTTGGAATTGATAATTTTGAAGGAGATTGGGAAACTTATTCTAGCGGAAAAAGTTTAGTCTTTAATGTGATGACTAAAGGAAATAGAAAAGGAAAAGTAACGCCTTTCCCTTTGGGTATTTATGATGAAATACAATTTCAATCGTGTATTGAAGCTGAAGCCTCTTTTCTGTACGTCCATTCAGGGAAGGTTGAAGTTGTAATTGAAGGTGAAAAAAAGAATAGCGAAGCGAATAATTTATTCGTATTGTCTCAATGTACGAACTTGACAGTAAGGGCTTTAAGTGATGCTGTTGTGTTAGTCGTTGAAATTATAAAAAAAACGAGTTAAATAAAGCAAACGCTTATAAACTCAACGAATAATTTAGTTATTTAAACTTTTTTATATTTTCTATTTATAGAAGTATTGATTCTTTAAATCTATAACCATCGGATTAATAATATTTTCTTTTCTAAAAAAAGGTAAATTGGCAATTCAATAAAATAACCTTATCTTTGAATGACCTAAAAAAATAAAACACATGATAAAAGACGCTTATATAATTGATGCAATTAGAACCCCAATAGGGAACTTTGGAGGAACGCTTTCAACAGTTCGAACAGACGATTTGGGGGCAATTGTAATGAAGGAATTAATAAATAGAAATTCAACTTTAAACCCAACGGAAATTGAAGACGTATTGTTTGGTTGTGCAAATCAAGCAGGGGAAGATAATAGAAATGTAGCTCGAATGTCATCTCTTTTAGCAGGGTTACCTGTTACTTTAGGAGGCGAAACGGTAAATCGATTATGTGCTTCTGGTATGGCTTCTACTATCAATGCTTCTCGTGCAATAAAATTAGGAGATGGAGATATTTATATTTCTGGAGGTGTCGAAAATATGACCAGAGGACCTTGGGTTATCTCCAAAGTGTCAAAGCCCTTTGGAAGAGATGCTCAAATGCATGACTCTAGTTTTGGGTGGCGTTTTGTAAATCCTAAAATGAAAGCGCTTTACGGAGTGGAAGGAATGGGGCAAACCGCAGAAAATTTAGTTGATTTATATAAAATAAGTAGAGAAGATCAAGATCAATTTTCTTATTGGAGTCAAATGAAAGCAACTCAATCTCAAAAAGACGGAATATTTGCAGAGGAAATAATCCCAGTGGTTATTCCTCAACGCAAAAAAGAAGATTTAATCTTTAGTCAAGATGAATTTATTAGGCCAACGACGACATTAGAAATTTTAGGAAAACTAAGACCTGCATTTAGAAAAGAAGGTGGTACAGTTACCGCAGGAAATTCTTCGGGGCTTAATGATGGAGCAGGGGCTATTCTTGTCGCTTCGGAAGAAGCAGCGATACGAAACGGGTTAACACCAAAAGCTAGAATAGTAGCTTCGGCAATAGCAGGAGTTGAACCTCGAATTATGGGAATAGGGCCTGTTTATGCGAGTCAAAAAGCATTGAAAAGAGCAGGGTTAACCATGAATGATATGGACGTAATAGAATTAAATGAAGCTTTTGCCGCTCAAAGTTTAGCGTGTACACGTGAAATGGGATTAGCCGATAATGATCCACGTATTAATCCCAATGGAGGAGCTATTGCTTTAGGTCATCCGCTAGGAATGACAGGCGCACGAATATTACAAACAGCAATGTTAGAACTCCATAGAACAAATAAAAAATATGCTTTGGTTACACTGTGTATTGGGGTGGGGCAAGGCTATGCTACAATTATTGAAAGAGTGTAAAAATTATGTCAGAATTTAAAAAAAGACCAATAAAAGAAGAGGAAGTAAAGCTAATTCAGTTTCTGCTTTACAAAGCTGATGTAAAAATGGAAGATTATCCCATTAGTCAAACAGCATTTGAATACGAAGGTGGAAAAATGGGGAGTATCAATCTGGTAAATAAAAATGAAGGAGAGTACGACTCGGATATTATTCAAGCTCAATACATTGATTCGGACGGTGTAATTGTAATGATTACATTGACAAAAGATAAAAACAATCAACTGTTAGATTTAGATTTTTGGAAAGTTAATTTTGAAAAATTACAGACTTATCCAACTCCAGAAGATTTAGTTTTTGAGAATTTTAAAGAAATAAGATAAGTTAGATGGAATTATTCACAAATTTCCTATTACAAAGCCAACAGATATTAAACCACTAAAGAGATATAATACCCTTCGTGAGAACGGATGTTTATAACCGTTTCATCTTCAAATATTAAATATTGACCTTTTATAGCGACAAGTCTTTTTTCAAACAATGGGACTTTGTCTAATTTCATACTTTTGACTTTACTTACTTGTTCTAAAATTGGAAATTCAATACGATGTATAGTGTTATCTGTACTTATGAATTTTTTTAGTTCACTGGGAACGTATTTTATTAAATCTTCTTTTTTTGTAAGAATATTCTCCTCGCTAATTTCTCCTTTTAGCATTCGTTGCCATGCCGTTTTGTCTGAAATGTGTTCTTTTAGTGCAACTTCGATTAGACCCGCAGCTTGTCGATACGGTGTTTCTGCTAAAACAATAGCTTCAACAGCACCTTGGTCAATCCATCTTGTAGGTATTTGTTGGTTTCTGGTTACTCCTACTTTTAGTCCCGAAGTTTTAGAAATGTAAACAATGTGAGGTTTTAAATGGTGTTCTATTTCCCAAGCTTCATCTCTAAGAGCGATTCCTTCATGTATTTGACTTAATTCAGGTCTGATAATACTAGGCGCAGCCATAGGAGAGTTCATAAATGCATCGTAACTCATACCATTTCCAAAAGTTTTTTTAATCTTTTTACCTGTTACCACACAGTTTATTTGATGTTCAAATTGTACTGAAATTGTTTTACCAATCCATTCGTTCATTGGAATTAAATGATTGTAATTGAGGTTGTCGAATAAAGGTAACCAATAGTTTACTTTTCCATTAACTAATTCTGATTTCATTTTACGAATGTTGCCACTGTATTTCATGCTTTTATTTTTTTAGAAAGATAAAAATAATTAACTAATTCACCAACTGAATAATTGTTAATTGAAAAAATACACAGCGTTTTTTTAGTAAAGGCGAAACAAATAACAAAAGCAAAGGAAAACCGTCAATTGTCAATTCTCAATTGTTCATTGTGAATTAAAAATAAAATTTATAATCCATTTTCGAAGCTTACGATATTTTTTTGGGAATCTTATTATTTGTTCGTAAATTGTGCCAAACCTTTTTTTTATGAAAACATTATACACCTTTTTATTTATAGCGTTTAATTTATCGTTATTAGCACAATGCAATCCCACTATTCCTAAGATTTTAATAATAGGAGACAGTTGGGCGTTTTTTAGTTGGCAAGGAGATTCTTACAACGAAAATTGCAATCGGTTTGGATTTTCAGACGTAGAAGCTTTGAGTAATAATACATTAAGTGTAAATGGAACAAAAGCAAGTAACTTTTTTACAGACGCACCACGTGTTCAAGAATTAAGAGACGTATTGAGTAATAATCCCACCATAGAGTACATTCATTTTAGTTTAGGAGGAAATGATTTATTAGGAACATATCATACCACAAATACATCAAATCAAAACATTCAAGACTATAACACATTGATGATTTCTATCCAAGCAGGATTAGATACTATATTTTCAATTAATCCCAATTTAAAAGTTTTAATTTCTGGATATGATTACCCTAATTTTGAAGAAACTATTTTAAATTTTCCAGTTCCTAGTCAGCATCCTTTTTACAATAAATGGGTAGGAATGGGACAACCAACAGCAGCACAATTAAACCAAGAGTTAATAAATATTTCAGCCCGTATTACCGATTCGTGTAACGTATGGAACAATGTGTCTTTTGTTAATAACTTAGGATTAATGCAAAACACATATGGGCAACCAACTAATTTAACCGTTGCTCCAGGAGGAACTTACGCCGCTGGTTCGTTGACTGTTCCTCAGGGATTACCAAATTACCCATCACCTGTAAGTGCATTACAATTGAATGGATTAGATTCTTTTCATTTGAGTAACAATGGATTTGAACAATTTATAAAAAGACATTTTCAAGAATATTATTGGAACGAATTAAGAAATGCAGACGCTAGTATTATGAGTGATAATACAGCTTTAAACGGAACAGTAAGTTCTAGCATTGCGACATCAGATTCCATTTCTGTCGGAAAATCAAACAGTGCCAACGTAGCAGGAATACTAAGTTTTAATACAGTAACTTTAGATCAATCTCAAAATATACAAAATGCCTCTATTTTTGTACAAAGAGCTGGTTTAGTCGGCGATAATTTAATTAGTAGTAGCTTAACTCTAGAAATTAAATCCGATTATTTTGGGAACGACATTCAATTAAATGTTTCTGATTATTCAGATGTAGCCGACGCTTCGAATATTGCATGTACTTACGGTACGTTTTCTGAAAATCAAGCATGGATGAGAATAGATATTCCTTTCGAATTGTTACCATACATTAATAAAAGTGGAACAACTCAATTTAGACTAAAATATAACGATGCAAATTCAGAAAATTACGTATCTATTAACAATGATAATCAAGCCGTTTTAGATGTAAATTATGGAGGATACTCTACAATAGATGAAGAAGCTGTTGTAAATCTTGTAATTTACCCCAATCCAGCTAAATCGATTCTTAATATATCCAACAATGAATTAATTGATAATGTGAAAATTCAAAATTTAGAAGGGAAAATAATTCGTTCGATAAGCAATATCAATAGCATCTCAACTACTATTTCGTTAGCAGGTATTTCAAAAGGAATTTACATTGTTTCTACAACTTTAGAAAACGGAAAAATAGTAAACAATAAAATTATAGTAGAGTAAACATGAAATATACATTTTCTTACCAAACCCCGCATCATCATTTCATTACAATCGATGTAGAAATAGATACTTCGAATAAAGAAGAAATAAACTTGCAATTGCCAGCTTGGCGACCTGGTCGATATGAATTAGGTAATTTTGCTAAAAACGTAAGAGATTTTGCAGCTTATTCTATCGATGGAGAAAAATTAGAATGCAATAAAGTAAGCATAGATAAATGGAATGTAAAATGTGCCAACGAAGAGGCTATATCTGTGCAATATTTATATTATGCCTCGGAATTAAACGCAGGTTCTACTTTTTTAGACGACAACCAACTCTATGTAAATCCAGTTAACTGTTGTATTTACAATCCTGAAGATTTGAGCTCAAAATGCATTGTAGAAATCAATTATCCTAAAGCATATAAAATAGCTTCGAGCTTGAAAAATATAGGCAAGAACAGATACGAAGCAAAAGATTTTCACGAGTTGGCAGATTCTCCGTTTATTGTTTCAGACAGTTTACAACACAATTCTTATACCGTAGAAGGAGTAGAGTTTCACTTGTGGTTTCAAGGAGAGGTAAAACCCAATTGGGAAAAATTAATAGCCGACTTTACTCAATTTACAGCCTATCAAATTCAATGTTTTGGAAGCTTTCCAGTCGAAGAATTTCATTTCTTATTTCAAATCACTCCCTACAAATATTACCACGGAGTTGAACATCAAAAAAGCACCGTAATTTCATTAGGTCCTAGTTATTCTATTTTTGAAGAACGTTACATCGACTTATTGGGTGTTAGTTCGCACGAATTATATCACACTTGGAACGTAAAAGCAATAAGACCTATAGGGTTGTTTCCTTACGATTACAACAAAGAAAATTATACAAAATCGGGTTACGTAACCGAAGGGGTAACAACCTACATGGGAGATTTAATCCTTTTAGAAAGTGGTGTTTTTTCAGCTAAAGAATATCAAAAAGAATTGGAAACCATCATTACACGTCATTTCCACAACGGAGGAAGAAATCATTATTCGGTAGCCGAATCCTCTTTCGATACTTGGCTCGACGGCTATGTACAAGGAGTTCCTTCTCGAAAAACATCGATATATGTAGAAGGAGCACTTACGGCAATGGTTTGTGATATGCGCATTAGAAAAGCGACAAATGGAGAAAAAACTTTGCACGATGTAATGAAAACACTTTACAAGCAAACCAATCAAGAAAAAGGATATTCAGAAAAAGAATACAAACAGCTTTTTGAAGATTTTGGAGGCGAATCATTTGAAGATATCTTTCAAGATTTAATCTATGGTACCAATAAATTTGCACCTTATTTAAAAGAAGCGTTAAATTATCTAAATTTAAATCTTGTAATCTCTAACTCCGACAACGAAGCCGAAAATTATGGATTGAAACTCTCTCCAAAACATGGAACTATGATTGTTGTAGATGTGTTGGAAAATTCAGCCGCATATTATTCAGGTCTTTTGAGAGACGATAAAATTTATGCCGTCAATAATTACCCTTTAGAAAACAACCTTTCTCAATGGCTAACTTATTTTAAAGGCGAAAAAATAACACTTTCCTTAAAGCGAGAAGGAGCGTTGATTTCAGTAGAATTGAAACCCAAAACAGGAATGCGATTCTTTACCTATACTTTAGAACGACAAAATTAAAAGCATTAGGGCGTTCGAGCGGGCTATCCACTATATCTTTTCTGAAAAAAAATCAGAAAAGGATGCCGTTTCTATCCCTAACGCAAACAAAAGTTAAAAAGAAAGTAAAATAAATGAATATCACATTCAAATTATTTATATTTGCCTATTTAAAAATCCCCAACAATAGTTGATTCAATCAATTAATCATGAAAACAGCCTTATTACATCTGGTTTTTTATTGCACTTTGTTTCTAATAACAGCTTCGTTTTCAATGCACGAATATTACGTTAGCATTACCAATATTTCTATTAACAAAGAAAGTAATCAACTAGAAATAGAAATAAAAATAGACGCTGAAGATTTAGAAAATCAACTAAAAAAAATAAAATCATCGTTTAATATCGAAAAAATAGAAGATAAAAAAATCGTAAATAATTACCTCAAAAAACATTTTGTAATTTGGATCAACGGAAGTCAAAAACAATTAGATATTATAGGAGGTGAATTAAGTCCTGAAGGAGATTTTATTTACTATTCCTTAGTTGACGCTCCTAGTGTATTACACTCGATAAAAATAAAAAATGAAATATTACTACCCGCTTTTTTACAACAACACAACATTGTAAACATAAAAGCAAACCAAAAAACACAAAGTCACACTTATATACATCAACACACATTATATACATTTAAAATAGATGCAAAATAACGGAATAAAATTACTTGGAGCTATATTGTTAATCGCTAATGTTTTATTAGCGCAAGGCACTACAAATCATAACAAGTTTAGGCAATTAAAACAAGAGTTAGCGAACCCTAATGTCTATCGAACCGCATCTGGAGCGCCAGGGCACGAGTATTATCAAAATCGAGCAGACTATGTTATGGATGTTGAATTAAACGATAAAAATCAAAGCATAAAAGGAGAAGGCTCAATTACTTATCACAACGTATCTCCTGATCAATTAGATTACCTTTGGTTGCAACTCGATCAAAATATGCGAAATCCCAATTCGGATACTTATAAAGTAGAAACCAATACCATTAATAGCATTAGTTTCAAAAAAATGAAAAATGATTTTCCAGGAGGTTTCAATATAGATTTCATAAAAAGTGAAGGAAAAGAACTAAACTATACCATCAAAAAAACCATGTTGCGTATTGATTTAGAAAAACCTCTAAAATCAGGAGAGTCTGTGAGTTTTAATCTAAAATGGAATTATAATATTAACGATAGAATGCAGATAGGAGGACGTTCTGGATATGAATATTTTCAAGATGAAGACAATTACATCTATACAATTGCTCAGTTTTACCCTCGAATGTGTGTATATAATGATGTAGAAGGTTGGCAAAACAAACAGTTTTTAGGCAATGGAGAATTTACCCTTCCTTTTGGCGGTTATGAAGTAAAAATAACTGTACCTTCTGACCATGTTGTAGCTGCAACTGGAGAAATTCAAAACATTGACGAAGTATTGAGCAAAACACAGCAAGAACGTTTAGAAAAAGCAAAAAAATCAGAAAAAGAACCTGTAATGATTGTTTCTCAAAAAGACGCAGAAAAAGCAGAAAAGAAAAAAGCTACAAGTACTAAAACATGGGCGTTTAAAGCAAAAAACGTAAGAGATTTTGCATGGGCTTCGTCTCGTAAATTTATTTGGGACGCTATGGTCGTGCATCAAGAAACTAAAGATGTGCTAGCAATGTCTTTTTACCCCAAAGAAGGAAATCCACTTTGGGAACAGTACAGTACAAAAGTAGTAGCGCATACCTTAAAAAGTTACAGTTCACACACTTTTGATTATCCATATCCTGTAGCAATATCGGTACACACAAAATGGATAGGAATGGAATACCCTATGATTTGTTTTAATGGAGGAAGACCTAGTGCGGACGGAACTTATTCTGCACGAGCAAAAAACGGAATGATTGGCGTAATTATTCACGAAGTAGGACACAATTACTTTCCGATGATCGTTAATTCAGACGAAAGACAATGGACTTGGATGGACGAAGGTTTAAATACTTTCTTACAATACCAAGCCGAAAGAGAATGGGATATTAATTTCCCTAGTCGTAGAGGTCCTGCTTATCGAATTGTAGATTACATGAAAGGAGATGTAAGTAATATTTCTCCAATTATGACTAACAGTGAGTCTGTACTTCAGTTTGGGAACAATGCTTATGGAAAACCTGCTACGGCTCTTAATATTTTGAGAGAAACAATTATGGGAAGAGAATTGTTTGATTATGCATTTAAAACTTATGCCAACAGGTGGAAAATGAAACACCCAACACCAGCCGATTTCTTTAGAACTATGGAAGATGCGAGTGCAGTAGATTTAGATTGGTTTTGGAGAGGGTGGTTTTATACAACCGACCACGTAGATATTTCGATAGACAATGTAAAGTGGTTGAAGTTAAATACAAAAGACCCCAAAATTGAAAACAAAATAAAAGAAGATTCGGCTAAAAAAGTATTTGAATTAGATATCACCAACCAACGAAATAAAGAAGCTATACCGCAAACGGCAGTAGAAAAAGACAAAGGATTAGAAGATTTCTATACGACTTACAATCCGTTTGAAGCAACACCAGAGGAAATAGAGAATTATGGACATTATTTAAAACATCAAAGTAAACACAAAAAAGAAATTATAGAAAAAGATATTAATTTTTATGAAGTTGATTTTTCTAACGTAGGCGGTTTAGTAATGCCTATTATTATAGAGTTTACATTCGAAGATGGAACAAAAGAGTTGAGACGTATTCCAGCAGAGATTTGGAAACAAAATAATGAAAAAATAACAAAGGTTTTCTTTTTTGAAAAAGTAGTATCTCAAATAACATTAGACCCTTATTTAGAAACAGCAGATACAGAAACCTATAATAATAATTACCCAAGAAAAATGGAAGCAAGTCGTTTCTTACAACATAAAAAACCGTATTGGAGAACACATGGAGGTGGAAGCAATCCAATGAGAGACGCTAAGAAAAAATAAGAAATATGAGATTCAAATCGCTTTTATTCGGGGCTATGTTTATATTCATTTTTAGCCTTGTCTTTTTTACTCACAAGTAATTATTTTTATATTTGTGTTCGTGAGGTCGCTATCGCTTAGTT
>CAMZKF010000069.1 GCA_947311095.1 uncultured Flavobacteriales bacterium | reverse complement strand
CTTTCCCCAAAGAGAGAAAGTTTAAAATTTGAACGAAAATTAAATGGCCTTTAAATGAATGTGAATATAGAAAGTTAGCTTCCTCTTCTCCAATTAGGTAATAGCGGCTTTTTCCAAATCTTTAATTTTGAAAATTAATTCTTTCTCAAAATCAATTTTTAAAGTATTATAGGTTTCATCTACTATAAAATTGTATCCTACTACTGTTTCAGTATCGGGAATTAGTGTTGCTTTTTTATATTTCTTAAAAGCCTTTCCTATCGATTTAGACAAACTCCTTTCTACAGCTACAAGCAAATTTGTTTCTTTATTGGAATAATAGTTATAACTTGGAGTTTTTATTTCTAATTTCATTTTATGCTTTTTTGAAATTCTGTTTTCATATAATCAACAGCTATTGTTGTTGGAATATGGTCTAATTTAGATACTATTTCAAATATAACTGCTCCTAATTCTATTCCTGTAGAATCCTTTTTCATTTGGTTTTGAGCCATATTTATAATCTTTACCGTCTCTTCTTTTGCTTGTTTCAACTTATCCCAACTTTGCTTTGAAACATAAAGTTGTTGTACCATATTGTGATTGTATTCTTCTCTTATTGTTCTTAGCAATAGTTGGTGTAATTGAGATGAACTCATACCTGCTTGATGCAATCTTATGACCAAATTATTGGGATCTATTCTTTCGACATATAATATAGCTCTTTCATAAGCTTGATTTTTTAAGGGAATAAAGTCTTTTCTGGCTTGTTGCTTAAATTCTTCTTTTTGTAATTCTAATTGCTGATTTTTTATTTCTAATTCTCTATTCAAAAATTGTTTCAACATAAAATAAACAACTCCAAAGACTAATAATGAAGGTATTGCAAGTTTTACTATTTCTAAAAATTCGTTCATAATTGTTTGTTTATTTTATAGAATGCTAAATTACTAAAAAGGTACAGTTTATTAAAAATTTATTGTAAAAAAAGAGCTGACGTAATAAATCAGCTCTTTTTTATATTCAATCCAAAATTCTATTTGATTTCTGTACTTTATTTTTTTCTTACTTCTTTTAGAAAGAAGGACAAGATATCGTTCTAAATCTCTTTTTCTTAGGACGGCACTTAAATTTAATTCCCAAAGATAATTCGTGAGAACCTCCTGAAGTTAATGATAATTTAGAAACAGTTACATCATAAGAGTATCCTATTTTAAAGAAATCTGTATCTATACCAATAGACGTTATAAATGCATCTTGATTCCTATACCAAATACCTCCTGTTAAGGGTCCTTTTTTAATATAAACTCCCATATTTAATTGAGTAAATGTTCCTTGTTGTCTAAATAGTATATTAGGAGAAACTGATGCGTCTGACGCATGATATTTCCCTCCACTTCCTATTGGGATAATTGCTCCTGCGTGCCCTGTTAATTTCATTGGTAATCTACTGTCGTCTTTTATCAACGATTCTTGTGGTTGATTGATGTGATGAGCAGCAAAACCAAAGAAAAAGTTTTCGGTATAACCGATTACTCCTGCAGAAAAATCGATTCCTGTAACTGCTCCTTGTCTTCTGATGTCATTAGTTTGATAAACAAATCCTCTTCTTTTATCAATCATATCACCAAAGGTAAGCTTATCCCAATCGATTGATTTTTGAAAAAAAGCGGCTTCCATTCCTAAATTTATAGAGAACTTTCGACTAACTTTTTGATTGTATGCGTACATTCCACTAACTCTAGTTGTCTTTAAGGTGTTTGCCGCATTGTCTGTCAATACTAACAACCCTAGACCTCCCGACATACTTTGAACCATTTGATCGTAAGAAGCACTAGCAGTTTTAAAACTACCCGATAAATTAGCCCACTGATTTCTAAAATTCATAGCTACACGAGGACAAACTTTAGAACCTGCAAATGCTGGATTTAAATAAAGTGGATTTGAATAGAACTGAGTAAACTCAGGATCTTGTCCAAATGAAGTTTTAGATAACCCTAACAAAAGCATTAAAGCTATAATTGCTATTGATATTTGTTTATATATTTTCATACTATTTAGTATTATTTATTTTTCCAATTGTTTTTCGATCTTAAAATGTACCTAAAAGTTATTTCATGTGTACCATAAAATTTACTATCAGTAATCGATTTTGAATAATTAAATCCATAAATCAACCTCATTTTATCTCCTTGTACTCCTACGTCTAATTTTACGTTTTTTAACGTCGAAGCTCCTATTCCTGTTACAAAGCTCTTATATTTCAATGTGCTTCCCACCCAAAATTCACTATTCTTATTTGCATAAAAATAGTTTAATTGAGGAGATATTATAAGAGCCGAATAAGCATTTTTTCGATAATCTGTACCCAACTGTACTGCGAATTTAACAGGATTTATATATTCTGCAAACTGATTGGCATTATTATTTTCACTTTTTTGTGTTTTTATATTTTCGATATTAACACCTCCATAGAGAAAACGTCCGTCGTACCATGTCGAAAAAGCTAAATTATTTTGATTAATTAGTGTTAATTTTTTAAGTGAATTTGACTGTAATAAACTGTTATTATTTTTTAATTCTAATGCTTTATCACTATCCAAATTCTCCAATTTATTTTGACTTAAATCTGATTTTACATAAGTATATTTACCACCCAAACTAAGTGACTTATTTTCATTTAATTGTATTCTTTGAGTATAAATAAGTCCAATTTCATTTGACATCACTCCTATATTCGCATAGTTTCGGTTTTGCGTTATAATACCAACTCCTGCATTTATTTTCTTAAAATAAGTATCAGCAGAAAGTACTCCTCCTCTCCTATTGTTTAATGTTCCTATCCAGCCGTCTTGTATCCCCATTTTAATTCTTGTCATATTTAAGCCTCCTGTCAAAGCTATATTATTTTCTAAAGGATTTCCTTTATTGGTTAAAAATATTGGGTCGTGCGTATTTGTTAATGCTAATTCCTTATGCTTTAACTTGTCTAATAATGATATTTTTTTCTTTTTATCTACTTTTCCATTTTTATTAAACAAAACACCTATTAGGGCTATATTGTCAAAATAAGTTCGTTTTCTATCTAACGGCTCTGCATCTTTAACCTTTTTTACACTTCTCCTTTTATCTTTTTTATCAGAATAAGACGGCGTATTTACTTTTCTTTGATAATTTAGGTATTGATATTTTGTATTTAAATTCTCTTTTTTAAATGGTTTGTAATACTTGACTATTTCTTTTTCTGGCAACTTGTTTTTTATCGGTTTTATTTTTCTTCGTTTCCCTTTATACGTTGTTTGTTCTTTTATGCTTTTAGTTCTTTTATGCTTTTCTTCTTTATGTCTAATGATTTTATTACTTTTTACAATTACTTTTTTGCTTCGTTTATTTTGCTTTGTTTTTAAATTTAATTGTCTTTTGTTTTTATTATCCTTTAATTCTACCTTCTTTTTTTGAGCAATAAAATTCGTTCTTTTAATTGGTGTCAAATTATTCTTCGCTACTACTTCTGTTTTTTTATCTTTTTTCAAGAATAGATTTTCATCGCTATCTAAAACGTAACTATCTTTATCTACGCTATGTTTTATTTCTTGTTTAATTTGATTTGAACCGTCAACTTTATCAATAGATGTTGATGCTAATTGGGTTAATAATTCTATCGTTGTATTTTTTTGGGAATTATAATAGAATAGACTTCCTGTAAATAAGAAAAAGATTAAAAAGCCTGTCATTAAATACTTGTGTTTAACTAAAAAATGTTTTTTGTATAAATTATTTGAAACATTATAAACAGGAACTTCTTGAGCAAATTCATAGCTATCTTCCCACGCCTCTAAATCGATTTCATATTCTGGATTAGCCTCAATAAATCGTTCTATTTCCATTTTTTCATGAGTAGAAAGATTCCCTTCGAAATAATCAAAAAGCCATTTATCAATATTTACTTTATTTATAATCATACAACTAAGACGGTTAAGTCTTTTAAATATTTTTTTATTTTTTTTCTTGCTCTAAACAAATATACTTTTACTTGAGATTCATTTAATTTTAAAATCTCTCCTATTTCTTTATAATCATATCCTTCTGAATCTCTAAGCAATAAAATTGATTTTTGAGTACTTGATAAAGTGCTTAATGCTACTTCTAATAAATCTTTTAATTCATATCTATTTTCAAATACACTTGGTTCTGTATAAATCAAATCTTCTCTACTTAGCATTTTTTTCTTTTTAGAATAATTGACTAATAAATTGTGAGCTGTTGTAAATAACCAAGATTTCACCTTTTCACTTTTGACTTGTTTTCTATTTTTCCATAATTTTTCAAATACTTCTTGAACTATATCTTTTGAAGTCGCTTCAGACTTTGTCCATTTATAGGCGTATCTAAATACTCTTTCAGAATATTCGTTAACTGCGCTATTGTAACTCCTTCGGTTCAAATTATATCCTTTTTTAGCTTCTTTAATAGTAAAACAATTATCCCCCCCTAAAAGTTACAGGTTGCTAAAAGTTTTTTATAAATATAGTTTTTTTTATTTAAAAAAAAGGAAATCATACCAACTTAACTCAATTAGCTTTTCTCCTTCTATTATCTAATACTAAGGGATTTATAATAGACTATCGTTGTACAATTACAAGTATTTATTTTCTTTGAAGGGCACTGAAACTTATTGTCTAAGCAGTCTTTTTTCCACAGTTGCTTATATTCTTTAATGATTTTAAAGTTAAATTCATTTGCGATTCCTTCCATATTGATTGTTTTACCATTTTTCCAAGCGTACATAATATAACTACTTTCAAATAATTGGTTCATTGCATTTTCTATCAGTTTTTTTCCTATCCCCTGTTTTCTAAAACGAGGATTGACTACCATTGTATCCAAACAAATCGTATTATCATTAACTTGTAACTTAATAGACTTATCATCTAAATAGCTTGCAATTTCTTGTTTTGAAGTCTTATAAGCAACTAGAAAAGCAATGGGAATATTCGCTTTATTATGGATTATCCAAGAATAATACAGCGAAGAATTAAGTACTTTATTAAAATAATTTAGATTTAAATAATTACTTCCAAAAGCATGGTCTGCCAATTCTTTTATATATTTGAGGTCGTTAATGGTGATTTTTTTAATCTTATCCATATTTTTAATATTTTATTACAAAAAACTAACACAGTGATACTAGCAGCAATAGACATTGGTTCAAATGCCCTAAGACTTTTAATAGAAGAAGTGGTTGTTACGGGTAAAGATAAACAATATTTCAGAAAAATATCACTTACACGAGTTCCTTTAAGACTTGGAGAAGATGTTTTTGGAAAAGGTGAAATTTCAGAAAACAAGTCTAAAAAATTAGTCAAAGCCTTAAAAGCTTTTAGGTACCTAATGGAAGTAAACGACGTTGAACATTTTAGAGCTTGTGCCACTTCGGCTATGCGAGAGGCTAAAAATGGAAAGGACATTATAAAACTGATAAAGAAAAAAGCTGACATAGATTTAGAAATTATAAAAGGAAGCGAAGAAGCCAATATTATTTTTGCTAATTTTCACACGGCCAAACTCTCTCCTACTCAAGGTTATTTATATATTGATGTAGGAGGCGGAAGTACTGAAGTTAGTTTAATTAAAAACAATATTCGAATTAAATCAAAATCTTTTCCCTTGGGAACAGTTCGTATTCTGAAAGGAAAAGTAAAAGATTCTGTTTGGGTAGATGCTCTTAAATGGATTGATGCTTTAAATATAAATGAAGATATAATAGCTATTGGTACGGGTGGTAATATCAATAGAATATACAAAGAAAGTGTGCATAGCTTTGGAGAAAAAATCACTTACAACGAAATTGAAAGTATTGTAAAACATATAAGTACTTACTCTTTTGAAGATAGAATAAAAAAACTTAAACTTAAACCAGATAGAGCTGATGTGATTATTCCTGCTGGAAAAATTTATTTGACTTTTATGAAACACGTCAATGCAAAAAGTATGATTGTTCCTAAAGTGGGATTAGCTGATGGTATTATTTACCAATTATATTCTAAAAATAATTAGTTATGTATCATTCTATTCTTTCAAAAGAAAATATAAGGAAAATATACAAGAAAAAACGGGCAGCACTTCATCCAACAAAAAAAAAGAAACTCGAGCAAAATATTTACAATTTATTGTTCAACCAATTTGATTTTAAAGCGAAATTTATTCATACTTTTCTACCTATAAAAGGACAATCCGAAATAGACACCACTTTAATTAACCAAACTTTTTTTGATTTAGGAGCTACTTTAGCTACATCTATAACCTTACACAATCCTCTTGCTTTAACGCACTCAATCATTACCCCTCAAACAACTTATGAATTAGACGCTTACAAAATTCCAACTCCCATTCAGCAAATCCCCTTAGATTTAAACAAGCTCGATTTTGTGATTATTCCTTTACTGGCTTTTGACAACAAAGGAAATAGAATAGGCTATGGAAAAGGATTGTACGATTCTTTTCTTTGCCATTGTCCTTCAACTTGTATCAAAATAGGCTTATCTTTTTTCGAGGCTTTACCCAATTCTATTCCAAAAGAAAAACACGATATTAATTTAGATTTTTGTATTACTCCAACAACTATCTATAATTTTAATACAATTTAGAATATTTTGAAGAACCTCTTATACCTATAATTTATATATAATTTAGATTGATTAGAGGTTAGAATACCTCTAAATTCGCAACTAAAGTAACAAACGACACTGTTAAAAACAAATAAAGCGCTGATAAACAGCGCTTTATTTTTTAAATGGGTGGAAGACGGGATTCGAACCCGCGACCCTCGGAACCACAAACCGATACTCTAACCAACTGAGCTACATCCACCATTTGCGTTGGCAAAGATAAAATTATTTATTTAAATATCAAGTATAAATTCTATTATTTTTAAAAATAATTTCAATTTTCAACTCGAAGCTTACTCTTATTTATAAATACACTTAGGCTACGTCATACGAGCGAACAAAATCTGCTGACAATTTCATTTTAGGTTGCATTACTATATCATTTGTAATAAAAGGAACAGCTTTACGATATTTTTTCAACATTTTTTCAATCATAATAGATGATTTTAACGGTCTCCTAAATTCTAATGCTTGGGTAGCAGTAAACAATTCAATGCCTATAACCGATTCTACATTGCTAATTACTTCAAGTAGTTTAGTAGCTGCATTAGCTCCCATACTCACGTGGTCTTCTTGTCCATTTGAAGAGTCTATGGTATCGATACTACACGGGGTACAAAGTTGTTTGTTTTTACTAACAATAGACGCGGCCGTATATTGAGGAATCATAAAGCCACTATTTAAGCCTGGTTTTGCGACTAAAAACGGAGGTAAATCTCTTGTTCCTGAAATCAATTTAACAACTCTTCGTTCGGCTATACTTGCCAATTCGGCAATTGCTATCGCCAAGTGATCTAAAACTAAAGCTAGGGGTTGTCCATGAAAATTACCTGCCGAAATAACTAAATCTTCATCGGGAAATATGGTGGGATTATCGGTTACTGAATTTATTTCGGTTTCAATTACCGTGCTCACATAGTCAATTGCATCTTTAGTTGCTCCATGCACTTGGGGAATACATCTAAAAGAATAAGGGTCTTGAACGTTAACCTTATATTGTGTTATAAGTTCACTTCCTTCTAAATTTTCTCGAATTGCTCTTGCTGTAAACAACTGTCCTTTATGATTTCTGACCAAATGTACATTGTCCAAAAATGGTTGTATTCGTCCATCGTAAGCATCAATAGAAACAGATGCTGATAAATTACTCATTTTAAGTAGCTGATTCGCTTTTATAAGCGAAAGTACTCCATGAGCACTCATAAATTGTGTTCCATTTAATAAAGCCAATCCTTCTTTAGATTGTAAAACAATCGGTTTCCAATTGTATTCTTTTAAAACGTCTTTTGCTAAACGTCTTTTACCTTTATGGTTGACTTCTCCTAATCCTAACAAAGCCAATGACATGTGAGCCAAAGGCGACAAATCTCCCGACGCTCCCAAAGAACCTTGTTCGTAAACAACAGGTAGTACATCATTATTATAAAAATCGATTAATCGTTCTACGGTTGCTACGGCTATACCTGAATGCCCATAAGACAACCCTTGAACTTTCAACAACAACATTAAACGAACAATGGTACTCGAAGACTCTTTTCCCATTCCACAGGCATGAGATTTAACCAAATTCTCTTGCAATTCTGAAAGTTCTTCGTTAGAAACTACGGTATTGCAAAGCGAACCAAACCCTGTATTTATGCCATAATAAACCTTATCTTTTTCGTTCATTTTTTCATCTAAATAATGACGACATTTTTGTATTCTATATTTCGCTACTTCACTTAATCTAAGTTGTTTTTTATTTCGAATAATATCTTCTATTATTTCTATGGTTAAGTTTTCAATTGTTATTTCAATAATATTTTCCGACAACATTTTAGGCATAAATTTTCTTATTTGAACTAGTTTCTTCAAATTTACTAGAAAAATAGAATATAACAAGATTATCAATCCAAAACACTTATTTATTTGCTTCTATTAAATTTTGAAATTCGCTGGAATAAATAGAACGGTGTAACACTCATACCAAAAGAACATTAAAATATAAAAGCGAAAATAATTTCACTTATTTTTTTTTAAAGAAAGAAGCTGTTAGTTAGGTATAACTCCTCACAGTCGCTTCGCTTTTTAATTTACCTATTGAAAAAAAATAGACTCCTAAAAAGCATAAGTCTTATAATATAGTCTTGTACTCCTGAATCTTGCAGTCTTAAATCTTACAGTCTTGAATCTTACAGTCTTAAAACCCCTTCTCTTTAAAATTATTTAATCCTACTTTCAATCAATATTTATTATGTTTTGTTTAACTTTGTAACATGCAAATAGACAATATCAATTTCAACAACAAGAAGGTCATAATTAGAGTCGATTTTAATGTTCCGTTAAACAAGGATTTAAAGGTAACGGATGACACTCGAATAAAAGCAGCTATTCCAACGATTAAAAAAGTAATCGCTGACGGAGGAACGGCAATATTAATGTCTCATCTTGGAAGACCGAAAGGAAAAGAAGAAAAATATTCGTTAAAAAACATTGTTTATAAAGTAGAAGAAGATTTAGGACGACCTATTACTTTTGTTAATGATTGTATTGGAGATTCAGTCAAAAACATAGTTAAGAAAAGTGAAAAAGGCGATGTCATTTTACTTGAAAATTTACGGTTTTATGTCGAAGAAAAGAATGGAGATATAAAATTTGCAAAAGCTCTTAGTGAATTAGCTGATTTTTATATCAATGATGCTTTTGGAACTGCACATAGGGCTCATGCTTCTACTTCGGTTATTGCTCAGTTTTTCCCCAATGATAAATGCTTTGGTTATTTGATTGAAAAAGAAATTTTGAGTGTCGATAAAGTTTTAAATAGCACTGAAAAACCGTTGACAGCAATAGTTGGAGGTGCTAAAGTTTCGTCTAAAATTACGATTATAGAAAAACTAATAGATAAGGTTGACAATTTAATTATTGGAGGAGGAATGGCATACACTTTTATAAAAGCACAAGGTGGAAAAATAGGTAATTCCTTGGTAGAAGACGATTATTTGAAATTGGCATTGAAAATTATGGAAAAAGCCAAAAAGAATCATGTTAATTTTCTTTTGCCTACCGACACTATTATAGCCGATGATTTTAATAATAATGCGAATACAGAAATAGTAAATATTACTAATATTCCAAATGGATGGATGGGGTTAGACATTGGAGAAAAATCAATCGCTTTATTTAACGAAACAATTTTAAATTCTAAACTAATACTATGGAATGGTCCTATGGGGGTTTTTGAAATGGAAGCTTTTCAAAAAGGAACTGTCGCTGTTGCCAAAGCATTGGCTAAAGCTACTGAGAACGGAGCTTTTAGTTTAGTTGGAGGAGGCGATAGCGTTGCGGCTATCAATAAATTTGATTTAGGTAATAAAGTCAGTCATGTTAGTACTGGTGGAGGAGCGATGTTAGAGTACTTAGAAGGGAAACAATTGCCTGGTATTGCCGCAATTTTGAATTAATATTGTATTTTGCGTGAGTGATAGAAACGGCATCCTTTTTTGGTCTTTTTTTAGAACAAAAAAGATATAGTGGATAGCACGACCTTTAGGGCACGCCCAAAACATTCAACAAAAATATATGTATAGAGAAAACCATAGTAATAAGAAAAAAAACACCGATTTCCTGTTTGGTATTCGTTCGATTATAGAAGCGATAGAGGCTGGAAGAACGATTAATAAAATACTGTTGCAAAATGGTGTGAGAGGGGAATTGATGGAGGAGTTAAAAACTGTTTTGAGGGGCGAAAAAATTACAATTCAGAAAGTTCCTTCTCAAAAAATGGATCGTATTACCCGCAAGAATCATCAAGGTGCTATTGCTTTTATTTCGCCTATTGAATATCAACCATTGGATCAAATTTTACCCGATATTTATGAAAAAGGAGAAAGTCCTTTTATTTATATTTTGGACAGGGTAACCGATGTTAGAAACTTAGGTGCTATTGCTAGAAGTGCTGAATGTAATGGAGTTCACGCCATTGTTTTGCCTTCGAGAGGGTCGGCTTTGGTTACTGCTGATGCGGTAAAAACTTCGGCTGGAGCATTGAATAAAATACCTGTTTGCATTGAACATAACCTAAAAGAAACGATTCAATATTTGAAAGATTATGGCGTTTCGGTTGTTGGTTGTACTGAAAAAACCGATAATTTACTGCCTTCTACTCCTCTCAACGGGGCTGTTGCGATAATTATGGGAAGTGAAGAAAATGGGATTTCAAGTGAATACTTAAAAATGTGTGATAATAGGGTTAAAATTCCAATGTTTGGAACAATTGAATCGCTAAATGTCGCCGTTTCGGCTTCAATTGTAATGTATGAAGTAAATAGACAGCGGATGGCGGAAGTCTAGCCAAAATAACTTGTTTTTTGTACTCTATTTCATTTTTTTTGACATTCTGTCAGAATTAGTTGCTTGGCATATCATTTGACAATATGATTTTGTAAAATTAAAAATTATAAAAATTATACCCATGCAAAAAGGAACAATAAACATACAAACGGAAAATATTTTCCCTATAATTAAAAAGTTTTTGTACTCTGATACAGAAATATTTGTTAGAGAATTAGTTTCGAATGCCGTAGATGCAACACAAAAACTAAAAACTTTAGCTTCGATAGGAGAATACGACGAAAATGTTGACAATTTAGAAGTAGAGGTTATACTTGACAAAGATAACAAAACTATAACCATTAGAGATCACGGAATTGGAATGACTGCCGAAGAAGTGAATAAATATATCAATGAAATAGCATTTTCGGGAGCTACTGAATTTGCTGAAAAATATAAAGACAAAGATGCCAACTCAATGATTGGTCATTTTGGACTAGGTTTTTATTCTTCATTTATGGTGTCAGATAAAGTTCAAATAAAAACTTTATCTTATAAAAAAGAAGCTAAAGCGGTACAATGGGAATCTGATGGTTCTCCAGAATATAGTATTGGAGAGATAGAAAAAGATACTATTGGTACTGACATTATTCTATTTATAGGTGAAGATTCAACTGAATTTTTAGAAGAAGCTCGATTATCGACTATCTTAAACAAATATTGTAAATTCTTGCCTGTAAACATCCATTTTGGAGAAAAAACAGAATTTATAGACGACCCTAAGGGAGAGAAAGATGAAGATGGAAATGTAAAGAAAATAGAGAAAAAAGTTCCTAACATTATAAACAATACCTCTCCAGCATGGATAAAAAAACCTGCTGATTTAAAACCAGAAGATTACAAATCTTTTTACCAAGAATTGTATCCTTTTTCTGATGAACCTTTGTTTCACATTCATCTTAATGTTGATTATCCTTTTGATTTAACAGGTATTTTATACTTTCCAAAATTGAAAGCAAATGTAGAAGTTCAGAAAAACAAAATACAATTATATAGCAATCAAGTTTTTATTACCGATTCTGTTGAAAATATAGTACCTGACTTTTTAACATTGTTGCATGGAGTTATTGATTCTCCAGATATACCGTTAAATGTTTCTCGTTCTTACTTACAAAGTGATAAAAATGTTCGTAAAATAAGCACTTATATCACAAAAAAAGTTGCCGATAAATTGGCTCAAATGTTTACTAAAGACAGAGCTGATTTTGAACAAAAATGGGACGATATTAAAGTCTTTATTCAATATGGAATTTTATCAGATGCTAAATTTGAAGAAAAAGCTAATAAGTTTAATTTATTTAAAGATACTGAAGGAAAATACTATACTAGCGACGAGTATAAAGAATTGGTAAAAGATAATCAAACCGACAAAAACGATAAATTAGTTTATTTATATACTCATGATGCTGAAGCTCATCATTCGATAATAGAGCAAGCTAAAGGTAAAGGGTACAATGTTTTGGTAATGGACAGTCCGTTAGACAGTCACATAATTACTAAGTTAGAACAAACTTTAAATGTTAGTTTTGCGAGAGTTGATGCCGATACAATAGACAAATTAATTACAAAAGACGAGGAAATTCCTTCAAAACTATCGAAAGAAGAAGAAGAAAAATTACAACCTGTATTTGAAGTTAATGTAGATAAAAATAAATTTACTGTTCAATTTGAAAGTTTGAGTGAGACAGAAAAACCTGTTTTAGTTACCCAAAGTGAATTTATTAGACGAATGAAAGAACAACAAGCTTTGGGAGGAGGAATGCAAATGATGGGAGATTTCCCTGAAATGTTTAACCTTGTAATTAATAGTAATCACCCATTAATTTCAAAAATTAAAAACGAAGAAGACAACAAGAAGAAAGAAAATTTAGCAAAACAAGCAATTGATTTGGCTTTACTTTCAAACGGGATGTTGAAAGGAGCTAAGTTGACCGACTTTATAAATAGAAGTTTAAATTTAATTGACTAAATATATTATCAAAAAAAAAGAAAGAGAAACAAATTAGTTTCTCTTTCTTTTTTTTGTTATAGTCATTCTATTTCCTTTTAATTTTTGTTCCCACAAATCATCAAATAATTGAGGTAAATAACGTTGGTAAAGGTTTAGTCTTTTGGTTGGGAAATTTGAATCTTCACTTGCTGTTGGTTCTCCTACAAATTCAACTGTTTTAATATTGGGGTGTTCTATAAAATATTTTTTAATAATTAGAACAATGGTGGCCATAACAGCATAAACTTCTCCCTTATTGGTTAAGGAATATTCTTCACCTTCAAATTCTTCATTTAAAACGCCAAATACAACTATAACATAAAAAGGATTTTTTTCTTTTCGAGCAAACCTTACTTCGTATTCAATCCCTTTGTCTGAAGTAAATTTGTAAATTTGCCCAGAGGAAATTGAAGGATATATAATTGGAAACGTTTTCATTTTATAAATAACAAAAGTAAGATTAAACTAACAGAAATACATGAATTTTATAGGAATTATTATCGGATTTATTATCTTTTCTAAAACCCATAGTTTATTATTTGCTATTGGAGGTTATTATATCGCTGATCTTATCATTAAAAACTTGACAAAATCAAACGGTCAGACCTATAATAGAAGACAATATTCAAAAGAGGATTTTCAAAGAGAGTTTCAAAGACAATACAAACAACAAAATTCTAATTATTATCACCAACAAATCAGTCAAAATGATTTTGCTACGGCATTATTGGTCTTATCGGCAGCAGTAATGAAAGCCGATGGGAATCCTTTAAAATCAGAATTAAATTATGTCAAACAGTTTTTCTCTCAACAGTTTTCGTCCTCGTTTGCTCAAAAACAAATGTTGGCATTTAGAGATATATTAAAAAAGAATTTTGATTTAGCTAAAGTTTGCTCCCTAATTCGCCAAGCTCAACCACCACAACAACGCAGTGTTTTAATTCAATATTTATTTGGAATTGCCCAAGCCGACGGAAATGTTTCGGAAGCTGAAGTAAGAACCATAAATCAAATTAGTGTTTTATTAGGTATTTCATCATACGAATTTGAACAAATAAAAGCTATGTTTTATAAAAACACTAGCAATTCTTACAAAGTATTGGGACTAGATAAGTCGGCTTCGGATAGTGAGGTAAAAAAAGCATATCGAAAAATGGCGATAAAACATCATCCCGATAAGTTTGCTCAAATGGGAGAAGAATACCAAAAGGCAGCTAAAGAAAAGTTTCAAAAAATTCAAGAAGCCTACGAACAAATAAAAAAAGAAAGAAATTTAAAATAATGGCTAAATATAATTTAAATAGTTCCTTACTAAAAGCTTTAGAATATCCTTTTATTCTATTGATTTTGATGTGGGTTGTTTTTTTAGCAGATTATATTTTACCAATAGATTTGTATAAATTTGGAATCTTACCTCGAAGTAAAGATGGATTATGGGGTGTTTTATTTTCTCCTCTTATACACAGTACTTCTAGTTTTTCTCATATTATAAATAATTCCCCACCTTTTTTTATTTTGAGCTGGACTTTGTTTTATTTTTATAAAAAAATAGCTTGGCAAATCCTCAGTATATCTTGGGTTATTGGAGGTTTATTTGTTTGGATTGCCGCTCGAAATAGTTACCATATAGGAATGAGTGGAGTAATTTATAGCCTTGCTTTTTTTCTGTTTTTTAGTGGCGTTTTTAGAAAAGAAATAAAACTAATGGCAATTTCTTTGTTTGTAGCTTTTCTATACGGAAGTATGATATGGGGAATTTTCCCAACAAAAGTAGATGTTTCTTTTGAAGGTCATTTTTTTGGAGCATTGGTTGGAGGGCTTCTCGCCTACTATTATCAAAAAGATGGAGCTACATTTAAAAAAAAAGTTTACGAATGGGAAAAGGAAGAACTTCTTGAAAAAAAGATGCTAGCAAAAGGCTATAAAAAAGTTGTAGATCCAGATACAGGTTTTACGGTTCATTATGAACGCATAGAAAAAGAATAAGGGTACTATCCTTTTCTATTTCAAAACCTCTTTCACTTCTCCACAGCTCAACATTTGTTCTCCAAAATAAGGGTTCAGGACTTTGTCTTCGGCACTTAACCAAAATGAACCGTCATCGTCTATTGCCATTGGGCAGTAAAGCACATAAAAAGTAGATTCATTTACCCCAAATGCTTTTGTCGAATTGATGATTGCCTTTGACAACAAATCAAAACTTTCTCTTTGTTGGTCAATGTTATTTATTGTTGTAATTTCTTCTGCTCTGGCTTTTATTATTTTCATTTGCTTCATCCAATAGATATGTCCTTCCCCATTTACCAACGCCATATCTACTTTAGATACTAAAGGAACTAATGCTTTAGCTTCTTTACTTGCTTTTTCGGGAGCTGTTGCCACTAAAGCATCTTTTAATTTTAGATATTGATTGACCAATTTTTCCAATTGTTTTTTAAATTCAATAGATGTTTCCGATGTATAATCTGGCTGTGTTTCTTCTACTGATATTTCTCCTTTTTTCTCTAAAAGGGTTCTATTCATCATACTTGATTGATTGTTGAGCTGAGCCGATGCATCTATTACAAATGCTCCATTAGTGACAACCTCATCTCCTTCTTTTAGTCCATCTAAAATAATGTAGCTTTCTCCAATAGCACTCCCTAGTTGTACTTCGGTAAATTCAAATGATGGCACTTTTGTATTGGGTACTTTTAAATAAACAACCGAACGTTCTCCTGTCCAAAGAATGGCTGTTTTTGGGACAACAATCATTTTTGATTTTTTGTTAACTTTATTATTACTTACTAAAGTCCCTTCGACAAACATTTCTGGTTTCAACAAATTATTAGTGTTATTTATTTGTAATCGTACTGCTGCTGTTCTCGTCTTAGGATTAATAACAGGATCGATAAAAGAAACTTTGGCTTCAAAAACTTTATTGGAAACAGATGGCGTTCTAAATGTTATTTTATCTCCAATTTTTAACAATGATAATTGATCTTCATAAACATCAAAAAGTACCCAGAGTTTGTTGAGGTTTTGAACTTTGAAAAGTACTCCTCCTTCCATTAAATGATCGCCTACGGAAACTTTTTTATCTTGCACTACCCCACTATAATCGGCATAAATATTAAATGTTTCGAGCACTTCTTCTTCCGATAATATTTTAGCAATTTGGGTATCGGTAATTTTCCAATATTTAAGTTTATTTCTCGTTGCTTCAAATAATCTGGGGTTGACATCTCTTACTTTATAAGCTTCTATCAATTCTTTTTGAGCCGTAATTAAATTTGCGGAGTAAATAGTTGCTATTTTTTGCCCTTTACTTATTTTTTCGCCTGTATAACTCACATACAGTTTTTCAATTCTCCCCGAAATATGCGACACAATACTAGCGGTTGTAGTTTCATTGGCTTGAATTTTACCAGAAAGTTTTAATACAGATGCTTCTAAATTTGAATTTTCATTTCTCCCTCCAATTCTAGTTGTTTGAATATTTGCGATACGAATAGCATCTTCGGTCATTTCAAAAACCAACGGATTACTATTGCTATTTTCTTCTGCAAGTATTAAATCCATTCCACATATTGGGCATTTACCTGGTTCGGGTTGTCTTATTTGTGGATGCATCGAACACGTCCAAACTTCTTCTCCTGCTGTATTTTTTTCTTTGGTGTGTACGTGTTCTTTCTCTTCTTTTGGAGCTGTATTTCCTCCAAATATTAAGTAACCGATTAATAGTCCTACTACTAATGTTACTGTTCCTGTGATAATTGTTTTCTTTTCCATAATTATGTTTGATAATCAATTTGCAATGACCAATTAACATTTTTTTAATTATTAATTCCTCCTGCAATTGTCGTTATTGTCTATTTAATTTAATCTTAATTTTAATGCTTATCCGCTTGTTTCCCCAAGACGGAAAAAGTGTCCTTAATTTTCTATATGCT